>JAZDDC010000568.1:0-4563 GCA_036679565.1 Gemmatimonadota bacterium | reverse complement strand
ACGAGTTGGTCAGGGTCCGGGTAATCGAGGGACCGCAACAAAATGCCATCGACCACACTGAAAACGGCCGTATTGGCACCGACGCCCAACGCAATAGTGATCAGCGCGGCCGCCGCAAATGTGGGGCTGCGATACAATGTCCGCACGGAATATCGCACATCATCTCTTAGCGTTGCAAAAAACATCGTTTGACCTCCGTCGGATTGTGTTGCATCTACATTGCCCTGATGGGCGGCCAGTCGTCGAACGACAACCGCGTCGGCCACGGCCAACAACGCACGACGAATCAATTTTATGTGGCCACCTTGCCCGTGTTCATGCGCAAAGCCTTTCACCTCAGCGTTCCATTCGTCGAGCCAATCTTTGCGTTTGCGCGCGGGAACAATGCGTGCCCAAAGACGCAGAACGGCTTTGGTTAGGCGCATGCTCACCGCTACTCCAAAACAGGGACGGAGGTAACGAGACCGGGGTACCGGTCGCGGGCCGTTTTCAACGCGCGTCGACCTACCGGGGTAAGTGCGTAACTCCTCCGTGCCGGTCTTCCCTTTTTGTGTGCCGCTTCGCGCGATTCCCAGCTACCGGTGAGATAACCCGCGGCTTCAAGACGACGCAGCGCGGGGTAAACGGTGCCTTCGGCCAATCCGGAGACATCCATGATGTCAAACCCGTAGCGGCGTCCGGTCGCAATGGCCTGAAGTACGATTGATGTCGAAAATGTCAGCCTTAATGTTCTACCCATCTGATCACCCTTGTAGGGGAGGGGCTATGTCGTCCTCTTAATAGGGTTGGATGGTCTGACTAGTGCAAGGGTTGGAACCGGGTTTCGCCACACCTGGTGTTTGCCACTCCATCCGGCGAACGCATTCGTGACTGTCCGCTCTCGTTGGCGGGTAGGTACTATTCCCCGGCTTCCGTGTGTTTGAGCAAAAACGCATGAACCTCGGCCTGCCCGGCGTAGTCAGCCCACCCCACGGGTGTGCCCCCATGCGTCTTGTCCTTCAACAATTGCGCTCCGCGTGCAACGAGTGTCTGTGCCACGTTGAGGCGTCCGTGCCAAGCTGCGTGGTGCAGTGGAGTGGCACCGCCACCGTCAAACACATTCACATTGGCTCCCAACTCGATCAGGAGTTCGACAGCGTCGGTCAATCCGTTCGAGGCTGCATCATGTAGGAATGATGATCCCTCCAAGAGGCTTGGGTTCTGGCTTAACATGAGGCGCGCGGTATCCGTGTCCACGTTCATGCACGCGCGCCGAAAAACATCATCGGGCGACAGTTCTACCGGTTTGGCTCCGTATTGCTCAAGTAGCGTGGCAATGTCGCCAAAGCCATTCAGTGTGGCGTTCGCCAGATGAGGCCGCTTGTTGTAGTAGTTTGACGAATTTGCGTCCGCGCCATTCTCGAGTAACAACCTGACACGCTCGATGAATCCATGCGTGGTGGCATGGCCTAACAAAAAGTTCAACGTTTGGGTGGGGGTGTCCGTCACCCAGTTTATCTCGTGCTCCGGACTGAGACCGCGGCTCAGGAGAAGTTTGATCCAACGATTGCTCTCCTTGAATATGTTGTTGTACAGTCCTTGTGCGTCGTTGGGGTCTGCCCCGGCGTCGAGGAGGAGTACAGCGAGTTCCATTGCGTGTTCGTGTGGCGGTTGATTCTTTACACCAAGCTCGCCCTCTCCGATCGCGCCCGTGAGTGCGGTAAATCGGTATGTATCGTTCCACATGTGGTGTGAGTTGGGATCGGCGCCGTGCTCCAACAACATCGCTGCAACCGCTAGTGAATCACCTGTCTGTGTTTTCTCCGGAATCCGGCTGTAACACAGGTACATGAGCGGTGGCCACGCCCTAGGGCCGCCTATTTCGTGGACCAAATCAGGATTTTCCTTCAGAAACGCAGCGACCGTTGCGGTCCTCCCGGATGCCGCGGCTGTATGGATACTGCTCGTTGTGAGGTCGGGGTAACGGTCGAGCAGTTCTATTGCTTGCTGGATCCTCCGTGGTGAATCATGAGGCGTGTAAGCCAGGCAAGCGAGGTCGAGGAACTTATCGATCGTGGCTTGGTCAATCACGAAATCATCCTCCAGTCAATGGGGCCGCGACGCCAATAACATAAACGGCAATGAGTCCCAACACACCGACTACGGCGAGATAGTACAGTGTCGGCAAAATGGTCTTGCGGAGCGTCGCCCCTTCCTGGCCGAGCAACCCAACGGTCGCGGAGGCGGCAACGACGTTGTGAATTGCGATCATGTTACCGGCGGCGGCCCCGACTGCTTGGAGTGCCACGATCATCGCGCCGCTTATAGCAAGTTGGCTTGCTATTCCAAACTGAAACAAACTGAACATCAAGTTACTGACCGTGTTACTTCCGGCGATGAAGGCGCCCATCGCTCCAATCACGGGCGCGAACAACGGCCACACCCCACCCACGGTGCTGGCAACCCATGTTGCCATCGCGATCGGCATTGACGCCAGGGAACTACCATCGGGTAACGTGAATTGATTCACACCGGAATTGATGTAAACCCGTACCATCGGTACCGTGAACACCAAGACAAAGCCTGCGCCGATCAAGGTGCGACTTGAGTCACGAAGGGCATGAACGATGGCATCGCGATTCATGCGGTGTAGCCACCAGGCAAATACAGCGGCAACAACGAGGATGGTCCCCGGTAGATACAGCGGGGTTGTCCCACCTGTGACTTCGCTTCCGAGGATATTGGGCCATGAGATGCGTAACGATTGCAACCACCCGCCTACGGGTAGACTCCGTAATCTCGTGAGGACGAGCAGCGCCGCAACCAGCCCATAGGGCGCCCACGCCCGCACGACACTGATCCCCTTCGTATCGTCCAAGTTTGACGTGATGGGTTGCGATCCGGTCCAGGAAGATGGCCACGTAGACATGGCCGGAAAGTTCCATGTGTCTTTTGGCAGCAAGAATTTTCTTCGCGCGGCGAACGTCACGACAAAAAGACCGACCAGACCGCCCAACAGAGATGGAAACTCAGGGCCCAACAAATATGCGGTTGCGAAGTAGGGAATGGTAAACGCCAGCCCTCCGAACAGCGCGAACGGAATAATCGATAGACCCTCCGTCCACGAACGCCGGGTTCCAAAGAACCGCGTCATCATGGCGACCATCAGTGTGGGGATGACTGTACCGGTAAGGGCGTGCAGCGCTGCTGCGTACACGGTTATGGTCTGTCGATACTCTACGAAGTCGATTCCTGCAGCCGCCAACCGGCTCGAAATCTCGGGACTTGCAAGACCGTCCGTCACACCCACAATGATCGGTGTGCCCACAGCACCAAATGTGACGGGTGTACTTTGAATCATCATGCCTAACATGACAGCGGCGGAAGCGGGGAATCCCAACGCGACCATCAGCGGGGCGGCTACCGCGGCGGGTGTTCCGAAACCGGCCGCGCCCTCGATAAACGACCCAAAAAGCCATGCCACGATTACTACCTGGACGCGTCGATCGTCCGAGATGTCGTAAAAACTTTGCCGAATGGCGTTTACACCGCCGGAATACTCCAACGTCTTCAGGAGCAGTATGGCGCCGAAGATAATGAACAGGATGTCGAACGTGACGAACAGCCCCTGGATACTAGACGCAGCGATATGTTTTGGTCCGACTCGCCAGACGAAACCTGCCAGCACCACAGCCAACACATATACCGCGGGCATGGCCCACTTCGCCGCGACACGAAAACCGACGAGCAACACGGCAGCGAGCAAGATGGGCGCGACCGCAACGAACGCCTGTAGTGTTAGGGACACAGCTCCCCACTTTGGTTTGGATGGTTAGCGACGATCTCTAAAAACTACGGTGTACGAATACCAAGCCCAATGATGACGCTAGCGATCTCCTCGGGCCGGTTTCCACCAGCCGCGGGATCGGCATGGGCGGTGAACTGCTCGAATCGATACGCGAGGATACCAAAAATACGTCGACAGAGCCAGGAAGTTGTGGGATTGTTTCCACAGCGTGGAACGAATGTCAATCGTGTTTCACCTTCTCTCCCGCTACCGCCGGCACCACCGTTTACGCCCAGATAAAACGCTGCGCCGACCGTGACTTCGAACTCGTTGCTGTTGCCGAGTGAGAATGACGACCGGGCCCCCAAACGGACGAAAGCCCACCGCGTGGTGCCCAGGGAACCCGTGAAGGAGCGGACGCCGTAACCAACACGGGCATGGAAGACGCGCCTACCGGCATACAACTCCAGGTCGGCATTGTTTATTTGCCCGGCCGCTTCGGGTCCTGGGGTTCCCTGCGCCGGTTCGCTCGAAAAACCGCCACCATGCACTCGCCCGTAGATTCCAAAGTCGGTAACTCCAAGAACGGATTTGGATTGTGAGGAGGTTGCCGGCCCAAGGAATCCCGGCCACCACATCGAGATCTCGGCGCCGGGGTGTACACCGGTGCCACGCCCGACTTGCCCGGCAAGAGTTGCGTTACGCCGAGAAAAGAAAGTTAGTAAGCCCCCCCGGAAAACCGGGGTAGACGGGTTAGTCACCGACGAATCCGGCAAAACTGATAACGTGTCCTGCGA
>JAZDDC010000567.1:0-2293 GCA_036679565.1 Gemmatimonadota bacterium | reverse complement strand
ACCGGCGGAGGTGAACGTACCGGATTCGGGATCGTACACGTCGGCGCGCACCGCTCCGCTGCTGATCAGGACCTCGCCCGTTGGCAACAGCACGCCAGCGTCGCGAATTTTGAACCGCTCCGAGTTCATGTCCCCCGTCAGCGTAGATGTTCCGGTAGCCGGGTCGTGCACTTCGGTGCTTCGGCAGCGCCCGCGGAAGTCGTTTTCACTCGAGCCGCCCATCACCAGCACCTCACCGGTTTGCAGCAACACCGCGCTGTGCTTGTGACGGCGCACCGTGAGAGTGCCCGCTTCGGCGAACCGTGCAGTCTCCGGGTCGTAAACCTCGACGCTCGCGAGTACTCGAAGATTCTGTCCCCGTCCTTGGTGCCCGGCGGTGACCAGCACCCGGCCATCATTCAGCAGCGTCGCGGTATGCGAGGCGCGGGGCGTCACCAAACTCCCGCTGGTCGCGAAGGTCCCTGTCTCGGGATCGTATATCTCTGCCTCTGGAGGGAACGTCCGGCCCCGACTGGTTCCACCGATGACGAGCACTCGTCCATCCTTCAGGAGCGTGGCACTATGGCCGGTGCGCCCATGCTGCATCTGACCGGTCGGCGAGAATTCGCCGGTTGCGGGGTCAAACAACTCCGCGTCACGGAGATAGCCCACCCCACCCGTGATGAGCACCTGGCCACTCCGGAGCAGGGAAGCTCGATGGCTGGCCCGGCCCATCGACATTTCACCGGTGGGCTGGAACCTCCCGGTCGACGGATCGTATAGCTCCGCGCTGGCCGCGAGATCTTGCTCGGTGCGCGACATGCCTCCGGCGACAAGGATCGCGCCGCCGGGCAAGAGCGTAGAGGTGTGGGCGGAACGGGGAACTGTCATGCTGGCCGTCGCCGAGACACGTCCGACCTCGGCGTGTTCCGCACTGGATGTCACGAACCAGATCGAGCCGAGGGGTAAGGCCAGCGCGGCTGCGCCGGCGAGGAGCAGGGGGGTGCGTAGAGACATGGGCCGTTCCTTGTTCGTCACGTTCGTAGATGGTACCCGCCCCGGCCCGGATTGATGCCCACGGATTCAGAAGCGGAACCACAAATCGAGTCGAAACGCGTCTCGGCCTTCCTGGGTTCACGGATTTCCGCGCCAGCCTCATCGGCAAATGCAGCCCAGTCCACTTCTTCTGCGGTGAGTCCGACCTGGTCGTGATGCGTTTTTCCGGGCAGGTCGCGCCAAAGCACCCGGGCGGGGAGCCCCTTGCCTTGCCAATTGGGTGGAGGCGCACCGGCTGACCCTCGCAGCTGAAGTGCCGTACGACGACACCCTGGTGGACGCCGAACGGTCAGGGAAGATCCGGATCGACCATGACGAGGCCGGCGCGGCAGTGACGGCGATTAGAAGTCTCGCGATATCGCTTTCTTAGACCGGCGGCGCCTTGCAAAATACATCCTCGGTATGATACTTCACTTCGCCAGTTCAGACGTCAACCATAAAAGAATCGCTTCGAGAACCACAACCTTACGGCGCATAGCCGATCTCACGGCCCCCTGGGAGTTTGCGGCGGAGGGAGACTTGCAGCCGTTTGTCTTACTGGTGGGCCCCGGTTCACCACCCAGGGTGGATTGATCCCGCCCGAGTCGTCGGATGAATCCGAAATGAGACACGGGGCAATTCCATCGGAGTTGCCCCGTGTCGGTCGGATTCGGCGGCGTGTCACGGCGTCATTTGGCACCACGCCTTCTTGCCGGAGTCAGTATCAGTTGGGCGAGTGCACGCCCGCCGCTCCGTAGTCGCGATCTCTTCCTATGCTGGGTCCGGATGGCGTAACAGCTTCATTGTCCGTTTTGGCAATGAATTGTTTTATCGATCCCGCAAACGGTTGTTGGCTAGCATTCTTCCCGTACACATCCGTATACCAAATTTGTGGACCGTCACGGTTCGTGATGCGGATGGAGTTAATATCCACGTCGCGTTGGGCACCGTTGAAGGGTGAGTTGGGATCATCGAATGTCATCCCGGCCACGACACCTTCACACGGCCCACCCTGCGCCCGCTCTCCGGTCGCAGTGATCTCGAAGCACAAGTCGATCGGACGCCCCACCAGATTTGGACTGTTGGGATCGTGGTACCGGCTTGGATTGAAAACGTTAAAGTAGGGTCCAACACTTGCGAGCCGTTTCCCATTCCCCGTGCGGATACTTTGCGACATTTGCCAGCTCTCGCGGAGGCCTGAACGGAAGTTTGAAGAGTTACCGTCCGGAACCAAGATGTGTTGTTCTATACAGGCACGATCGGGAATCCTGCGGCGACC
>JAZDDC010000566.1:0-4317 GCA_036679565.1 Gemmatimonadota bacterium | reverse complement strand
TCCGCGACTCCAACGCCGATATCACGGACATCGGCCGTACCCTCGGCGTGGCATCCGTTCTCGAGGGAGACGTGCGCAAAATCGGTAACGACATTCGCGTTTCGGCCCGGTTGGTCAATGTTGACGACGGCGCACAGTTGTGGTCAAACCACTTCGATCGAACGGTCGATGACGTGTTCGCCGTACAAGCGGAAATTGCTCAATCTCTCGTGGCCGAGCTTCGGGGGGAGTTGATAGCGGAAAGTTCGTCACCTGAGATCGCAACATCGACGACAGACCCCATGGCATATGACAAGTACCTCTGGGGTCAGTACAATCTCGACCGTCAAACACAAGCCGGCCTCACCGATGCGGTGATGAATTTCTCGATGTCAATTGGTTTTGACAGCGCGTTCGCGAGTGCGTACGCGGGTTTGGCCGAAGCGCGGTTAGCGATGTTCCACTTGGGCGCCGCTTCCACACCGGCGGAATCACTCGACTCGGCGGCGCAGGCCGCATCGACGGCCCTGCGCCTGAACCCACGACTCGCGGGGCCTCGATTGGTGCTCGGCGATGTGAAGGCCTTCTCGTACAATTGGGATGGCGCCGAAGGCGAATACGTCAGAGCTTTGGAAAACGCGCCAGAAGATCCCCTGGTCCGCGAACGTTACGCCAGACTCTTAGTTGCACGTGGTCGACTCGACGCTGCACTCGTTCATGCGCGTGCCGCAGTTCAAAGCGATGCGCTCTCGACATCGGCCCATCGGACACTGTTACAGGTCCATCGAAACCTCGACGACCCTGAAGCGGCTATTGAAAGCGGGCGGAAGATCCTTGAGTTGGACCCGACGGACACGGCCACGTGGCTTGATTTCGGCCTACTCTTTCTTTCGCAGGGACGTGCGGACGATGCCATGAACGCATTCGAGGGATACGCTGAACGACGTGCCGCAGCCGACGCTAGCCTGTTTGGACCCTTTGTAACCGCCAGCATCGCGCACGCAGAACAGGGTACATCCGGTACGCTGAGCCCTGCACTTATCGAGTTGATGCAGACTGAACCCATCATGTTGGCCGTGCTTCATCAACTGCTCGGCGACACGGATGGTGCCCTCTCCAGACTCGAGCGCGCTCAGCGAAATCGACATCCCCAACTTGGCACGGTCACGACACGTCCGGAACTGCGTTCACTGATCGACCTACCACGGTACCGGGCAATCCTCGCAGATATAGGCTTGCTACCCAGCTAACCCAGCATTCGGCCACGACGCCGCCCGGGGTTCTTGACCTATAATGAATCTCTGGCGCACTACTCGGAGGTCAGTGGCGTCATTTCGTCGCCGGGGTCCAACTCATCCAAACCGAGTCGTGCCAACTCACGATTCACGGCCGTGAGATCGGTCGCCCACACTTCGGCCAGGCGATCCGTGTAGCCTCGCAATTCGTTAACCATGATCTGGAAGACGTCCTGCATTCCCTGCCCCGGCCGCCCATCGCCTCGCTCGGACATCGAGAGAAGATTAGCCAACCGATTGTTTACTTTGATAGGGAAGTTGAGTGGGTCTTGATTGCTTCGGTTCCGTACTTGGTAAATGTTGGATTCCACTTCCGAAGCATTTGTGACCAGCCTCTCGGCCGCCACCGCTAAACGCGAGTCATCCGATTTTTCCAGTCGATCCTCGAGTTGCACCTTCACTCGCCGGATCGCAATGACTCCGGCGTTCGCTTCATTCACTTTCGATCGAATGAGCGTGCCGAATTCATATTGTGCGACGAGATCGGCATCGGTGACGTCCGTGATCCATGGGTTACGTTTGACCACAACGTTGGTTGTCTCCGACTCACCATCGGCTGTGAGACGCACCGTGTATCGACCCGGTGGCACGATCGGAGCCATGGTGCGAACTCCCCAGAGAATCATGCCGGGGAAGGTTACGGCCGGAGCCGTGCGCAAGTCCCATTGGACGTAGTGCAAGCCTGAGTCCGCGGGCATTGCTGGTCCGGCCCAGCGATCCGGCTCCGCAGAAGAATCGGCCGACGCAGAATCGGCCGGGATGTAAATCCGTAACACCTCGCCATTGGCATCCAAGATCTCCAGCTTCGCCTCTTGTGGTGTCTCGGCAAACCACCAGGAAAGCGTGACACCGTTCGCGGAACGGTACGCCGCAGGAGGCTCAAACAGAGTCATAGCTTCCGAGATCATGTTAGGCGTGGCCTGTCGTAGCGGCGCCATGTTGTCCAACACCCAAAACCCGCGCCCGTGCGTTGCGATGACAAGCTCGTTCTCTTCTACAATAAGGGAGACAACCGGGAGATCCGGCAGCGCTGGATTCAACCCCTGCCAATTGGCGCCGTCGTCGTAGGAGACGTACACGCCATGTTGAGTAGCGGCGTACAGAAGCCCTTCACGATTGGGATCTTCACGTACCGCATGAACGTAGGCGTCCTCGCGGATGCCACTGACGATCTTCGTCCATGTTTGACCGTAGTCGTTTGTCTTCCAGATGTACGGGGAGAAGTCATCGAGTAACGGAAGACGTGCCGAAACATATGCACGACCCGCGTTGAACACCGACGCATCGATCTGACTCACTCTTCCGAAGTCCGGCATATCCGCTGGCGTGATATTGGTCCAGTTTGCACCACCATCGCGTGTCACATGCACGAGGCCGTCGTCGGACCCCGTCCAGATAACATCAATATCGACCTTGCCGGGTCCCACGGAGAAAATGGTGGCATACACTTCGGGCCCGTTCATGTCGCCGGTTATGGGCCCGCCCGAGTGCCCCAGTGTGCTGGGGTCGGCGCGAGTGAGATCACCACTCAGCGCATCCCACGTTTTTCCACCGTCGGTAGTCCGCCACAGTCGATTGGATGACACATACAACGTGTTAGGATCGAGTGGCGAGAAAATGATGGGAAACGTCCACTGCCAACGTTCTACCATGTCATTGGCCGGTTCGCCCGAATAAAACCAGGGATACGGGTTTACTTCGCGCGACGTACCCAGGCGACGGTTGAACTTGTCGATGTAGCGACCGTTGTTCGTTCCCGAATAAAACAAATCTAAGTCCGTGGGATCCGGTGCGATGTACCCCGGCTCGCCCCCACCCGCGCGGTACGCAACATTCATCGAACCCTCGGTGTCCGTGCGCGGACTACGTCCAAACCTACGCCCACCCGAGCCGAAGCCAAAACGGCTCGCGTTCCACGTCGATGGGAGACATAGGGTGCTGTTGTCTTGTTGTGAACCACACACGTGAAAGGGAACATGCGCCGTTGTGACCACATGATAGAATTGGGCGGTGGAAAATTCCTGGTCTGTCCAGTTTTGGCCCGTGTTGGAACTCACCGCACCGCCACCGTCGTTGCCAACGATAAGATGCGTCGGGTCGTCCGGGTCGATCCAGAAATCGTGGAAGTCACCGTGCGTCCCGTTATTAATGACCTCCGTGCTATCGCCACCGTTGGTGGAACGAAAAAGAGACGTGTTCTGAATGTAGACAACATCTTCATCATGATGGTCGGCGAAGACATGCGAGTAGTAAAAGGCACGCTGTCGGATGGCGCGGTTCTCATTTGCCAAGGTCCAGGTCGCGCCCGCGTCATCGCTACGGAAGAGTCCGCCGTTGTCGTTCTCGACAAGGGCGTAGACCCGGTTGGAGTTGGCACTCGACACGGCAACACCAATGCGACCCACCACGCCATCTTGGGGCAGGCCCGTGTTGCGGGTGATCTCGGTCCATGTCTCGCCACCGTCAGTGCTCTTGAACATGCCGCTCCCCGGACCACCGGACGACATTGTGTATTCCTTCCGATAGGCCTCCCACAGAGATGCGTACATCACGTTGGGGTTGTTGCGGTCAATCACGATGTCAATGGCCCCAGTCCGTTCATCACGGTAGAGAACCCTACGCCACGTGTCGCCACCATCGGTGCTTTTGAAAACGCCACGCTCTTCACTCGGCGCTCCATACTTGCCAAACGACGCAACAAAGATGATGTCGGGATTGGTGGGATGAATGCGAATCTTGGAGATGCCATGAGATTCGCGAAAGCCCACATGCTCCCAGGTTTCGCCGGCATCACGACTCCGGTAAACGCCGTCTCCCGGCAGGATGTTGCCCCTGATGCAGGTCTCGCCTGTGCCGAGAAAGACCAAATCGGGATTCGTTTCGCTCACGGCAACCGCTCCGACTGACGCCGTGGTTATTTGGAAATCTGTGATCGGCCCCCAGTTTTCACCCCCATCGGTTGTCTTCCAAAGACCACCGCCAACAGCACCGAAATAGCCCTCGTTCGGTCGCCCTTTGACACCAGACACAGCAATGGAACGGC
>JAZDDC010000565.1:0-4458 GCA_036679565.1 Gemmatimonadota bacterium | reverse complement strand
TGTTTACACAGATGGTGTTGGCATCGTGGGCTCGAACCTCGACTCCAAAAAGTGGAAAAGCCGCACCTCCCGATAAGATCACCGTGTTGTTCGTTATCGTTGCATCGAGCCTTGCAACCGTACCGGCACGCGCGAACGTTCGAATCCCAATATCCTGGAAGATATTGGATATCGTGTTGTTGTCGATTTCGACGATCACCGTCGCGAATTCTTCGGCGCCGACCGAAATACCATTTCCCCCAGAGGCACCGCCGGGCGTACGATCGGTTTGAATGTCGGCGTTATTGGTTATGCGGCCTTGCACGGAAGCATTCTCGAACCCACGGACGTTGATGGCATTGCCGCCGTCGGAGTAGACGGTGGGATTGCCAATGATGTTAAAGTTCATCACGCCAGAGTTGTTCGCGGCCAAATCGATGCCAACGCCGATTCCGGTACCTGGGTCGAACGTGTTCCCAGTAATGTTGATCGTATTGGCAATGGCGTTGTCGGCCACGATTACTTGAATGGCATTTGTTCTATTGGCCAAAAATGCCGTGCCGGAAACACTCATGTCCAACTGTGACGTGCCTTGAAGTTCGATTTCCAACCCATCGGCGCCGAAGGCAGAGGCCTGCGTCTCTCTGATCGTTGTGCCGGACACATTCAAATTTAGTGACGTGCCGTCGGCAAAGTCGTTCATCACTAAGAAATTGCGTTCGGCCGACTGCTCGATCGTGCTATTTGAGACGGTGCTCGTTCCGGAGAGGTTGAATAACCTCACGCCGCCCTCGTTCACCTCGTTGCCTGCGCCTGTAATGGTGCTGCCGTCAATAGTGAGATTCGCGACGTTTAGGCCATTGATGCCTTGTTGTGCCGTTATGCCGTTTATATCCACGTTCACTAACGAAGCCCCGCTTACGCCGTCGAGGTGAATGGCCGCGTGGCAACCCGAATTGTCCAGAGCCGTGCAAATCGGGCCGTTGGTCGTGGATGCGTTGATCAGCGCAACGTTGGTAAGGGAAATGTTGTCGGTATTGACGATCTCAATTCCGCGATCCGTCTTGTTCTGGATGGTTCCACCGCTTGCATCGATGGCTCCGGAACCCGTCACGGTGAAACCACCATCCCCCGCGTTTTTGAGGGAAATGCCTGTGGTGCCGCTATCCGATGAGATGCTGGTGAACACTACGCCGCTCGTACCGATTGGTGTGTTGTCGAACTGCACTGCGATGGCATTGGTTGTGGCTACGGTGTTATTGGCCCCGACGATATTTACGACGCCACCGTCTAAGGCGCTGAAAGCCACCGCCGCGTCCGTGTTGAGGGTGAGGTCACTCGAGAATGTGATCTCCGTTCCGGGGTTCCCCGTCAGTGATATGCCCAATCCGGTGTCGTTGATGGTTCCACCGGAGAATACCACCGGACCGGAATTTACCACTCCATTTATTGATACCGTTCGGTCCGCGTTGTGAGAAATAGAGCCAGCGTAATCGATCTGTGGCGTGCTTCCGTCGACGTTGAAGGCAACACCAAGAGGATTCGTAATCGACGCATCTGCGAATACAAATAAACCACCTGAGTCATTGATGATGTCGACCCCGGCGTCACCGCCGTTGAGTGAGGTCGAACCGTTGAAGGTGTAACCGCCATCTGCATCCGAGAATCGCAACCCGTCTCCCGCGGAGGCGGTTACGACTCCCTCGAACGTCAGGCTTCCGGAATGCCCACCTGAGACGGCGATAGTACGGGCATCGCTGGCTTGCTCGATGGATCCGGGGTAGGAGAAGTCCACATCGCCGCCGGTGATAGCAATCGGCGCGCCCGTCGCGTTGCTAATTCCCTGGGGCGCGGTCGTCACAGTCATCGTTCCGAGGACCTGCGTAAGATCGATGCCGCTTGCCACTGAGCTGGTGGAACTCAGGTCGTCGAAAACGACATTAGACACATTGCCACTCGTTGAGATTTTGAATGCGCCGCCCGTGCCGTTCACGCTCACTGCGTTGATGGTGAGTGTTCCGACCGCCTCTCCGCTCAGACCATAACCTGCCGTGTTGCCCACATTGAGCCCCCGCACGGTATTGTCGGAGCTGAGGTCGATTCCGTTGGCGCCTGCGTCAGTGGCATCAATGACTGGTGCAGCGCCAGTGGCCGCGGCAAAGGCCTGATACTCGGCAGAGCTGTTGGCATCAGCACTGAACTCGGTGTCAAACTGAACTGCCTCCCCAATGAGCCGCTGCGCGGCCCGAAGATTGACGCCATCTGCTTCTGCGTATATCCCGTTGCCGGTGCGCAAGGCTACGGCGTCGCCGTCACGTGGATCTGGCGCCGCGCCAGACGCGGCATTGGCCAAATTGAAATCCGCGATGCTCGTGAACGGATTGTTGAATGCACCGGCGCCCGGGCTTGCGGTCGCGCCGTTGTCGATAAACCAGACGAGATCACTGATCGAGATGATGACCGTGGCCAATTCCGAGGTGCCAGCGGCGTTACTCAGGCGATAAGTGAACGTGTCATCTCCGTCCGTGAACCCGGGAGGCGGGTCGTACGTGAAGCTTCCATCGGGGTTGAGCGTGACGAATCCAGTAACCCCGTCGCGACCTACTGCTGTCGTTGCGGTTGGCACACCCACGTTGGCTGGATCCGCATTGACTTCGGAAACGACCCCTCCGAACGGTTGGTCGGTGCCGGCACCCAGAATGACACCACCATCGGCAGCCAACTCGATGGGAACGTTACCGCTCGCAGTGTACGCATCGTCGACGGCCAGGGGTGGCAAGACCGGCATTTCTTCGACTATCACGGTAACCCATGCCTCGACATAGCCCAGCGAGTTTCTCAGCTCGTAATCGAACATGAATTCGCCAAGAAAACCCTGCGGCGGCGTAAAATCGAAACTGCCGTCGGAATAGGCAATGAGTGAGCCGTCCTGGAACCCGGGAATTGGGCTGATCAATTCACCATCGTCGTAATCCGTTCCATCGGCGAGTAGGTGACCGCCACCAATCGCCCTGAGCGCCCCCAATGGATATCCCAGGTCGTCGTTGTCGAGCAGGCCATTTGCACCGGCCGCAACGGTGAGCGCGGTGTTTTCCGTGGTAACGTATTCGTCATTCACGGCACTGGGCAATCGTGGTTGCATAACAGCGATGGTCACGAGTGCGGTGGAGCGGCCCTCCGGGTTTTCCACGTTGTATTCGAACGTGATCTCACCCTCGAAATCCGTGGGCGGCTTGAAATCGAAACTCCCGTCGGCATTGATGTTCAAGGATCCGCTTTGGAAGCCGGGTAGGGGAGCGATCGTTTCGCCGGCCGCGTGATCCGTGGACGCGCCTCCGAGCGTTCCGCCGCCGAAGGACACTAAGGAACCTTCTGGCATTCCAAGGTCATCATTCTTCATCAGTCCGTCGTGGCCCTCGGGTATCTTTAGGCGCCGATTGATTCTTATGACGAACTCATCGTCCGTGGCTTGTGGTTGAGCCGTGAGATCCACCAGAACGTGGCCCACCGACGAGCCGAGTGAGTTGGTAATCACGTATTCAAAGACGAAATCCCCTTCTATCCCGGTTGGGGGTGTCAACTCGACCCGTCCGGCTGCGCTGACTCGAATGACGCCGTCCGGAAAGCCAGGAACCGGGCTCACCGTGCTTCCTGCCTCGTGATCGGTGACGTCGCCACCCATCGTTCCAGCCCCGAAGGACGTAAGCACGCCGTACGGGTGCCCCATATTGTCGTTATTGAGGATTTGCTCGAACACCAAACCGGTGCCGTTTGTGGTGGTCGCGCTCAGGTAGGTGTCGTTGACGGCGAACGGCGGTGTGTTCACCGTGATGGTCGCCAAGCCTTCTACAGCATCGACCGAGTTGGCCAACCTGTACGCGAACGGGAAGTCTCCGCCGAATCCGCCAGGGGCTACGAAATCGAAACT
This sequence comes from Gemmatimonadota bacterium, assembly GCA_036679565.1. Taxonomy (GTDB): domain Bacteria; phylum Gemmatimonadota; class Gemmatimonadetes; order Gemmatimonadales; family GWC2-71-9; genus JAZDDC01. Next base: position 551 of record JAZDDC010000565.1, on the reverse strand, counting down.
GCCGTCAGCCGCTATGTGAAGTGAGCCATCCACAAACCCCGGTATGGGGGCTACGGTCGCACCCGCTGCGTGATCGCTCACGGCGTCGCCGAGGGTGCCGCCTCCAAAAGAAATCAGCGTGCTCGTTGGGTGTCCTAGGTCGTCGTTCGAGAGTAAATGGGCGGAACTCGCCGGGACGTTAAGTGACTCCCCAGATTCGATCTCGTAGGCGTCTTTCTCTGTTTTTGGTCCACGCACCGATGCTTCATGCTCCGTCCCAGGGGGTGCCACGAGTGGCTCCTCCTTGCCGCACGCGGTCATGACGGTCGTAGCTGCGATACTAATAAGGAATAGCGTCGGAACAGATCTGGCGGTGGTGGATGACGGGCCCATGGTGAGGACTCCTAGAGGCGAGACGCTTGTCGGAAAGGGGGCGGGGGCTTCGTCATTATGCGGGGAACAGCGGATTGATCGCAAGCGTCGAACTTACGCAACAGTGTGCGAAAAGGATGCGGAAGGCGGAAAACGGTAGGGCGGTAGCGTCGGTACGGCGGTAGGAAGTAAGTCGGTAC
>JAZDDC010000564.1:0-4247 GCA_036679565.1 Gemmatimonadota bacterium | reverse complement strand
CGGCTTCTTGTATGAAAGTCGGAACGGTTCCCCGCGCCTCATGTACGGCAATGAAAATACTCTGCGGGCACAAAGCGATCGTTATGAGCGCAACACACAGGAAGAACCGGCCCCTGAGATCAAACCAAGATTTCCAAAATATCATCTAATCTTCCTCGTTCGTAACCGACTGCCGCGAGGTAAATGCTCCTCAGATTCATGTCCAACACCTCGATACTCTTCGCTCCCGACTGCCGAAGGCGCTCCACAACGCGATCCGCCCCGGCATCGACCACGAGTGAAGCGACGCTCCCATTGGACCCCACTCGCCGCACACCGTCCCACGACGCCGCATCGTCCGGCAACGAACCAACCAAACGAATAGTCTTCCAACCGGCACGGATATCATCCAACTCTCCGTCAATCACAAGACTGCCATCGTTCATGATGGCAACATGGTCGCAGATCCGTTCCACCTCATCCATCCGGTGCGTCGATAGAACGATTGCGTTCGCGTCTTCGGTGACCCACTGGGCAAGCACCGAAAAAACCTCATCCGCACTGGTCGGGTCGAGATCGATCGTCGGTTCGTCCATGAGCATCAACCGCGGACGACGACCCAACGTCACGGCGAGGAGGAGTTTTGCGCGCATGCCCTTTGACAACTCGCGAATGCGGCTCCGCTGCGGGATACTCCAACGCTTCAGCAGTTCATCGACAAATTGGATGTTCCAACGCGGGAAGAATCTACCGTAGAACTTGATGAATTCGGCTACCCGCATCTTGTCGTATAAGAGCTTCTCCTCCGGCACAAAAGCCACATGTTCCCGCACACGCTCTGACCGTTTGTGTACGTCAAGTCCCATCACAACGGCAGACCCGGAACTCGGATGTGTGATGCCCAGAAGCATCTTTTGTAACGTGGTCTTCCCAGCCCCGTTGGGACCGATCACACCGTGAATCGTTCCCGCATGGACCTGCCAACTGACATTGTCTACGGCGCAACGCGCACCAAATCTCTTTGTCAGCTTCTCGGTGCGGATCACCGTCTCGCGCGCCATGTCCTGATCCACTCCGTTGCTCATTCGTTTCCCGATCGCCCGAGTTCTTCGATCATGGCCTTCAGCTCCTTGACCGTAAAGCCCAGTACGGTCGCCTCTGCTATCAGGTTTTCGACGTGGGGCCGCAACCGCCGACGGCGCTCTTCGGGCATGATGCTCGGTGGAGATAATCTGACGAATGTCCCGCGTCGCGGGCCGCCCTTCAACAACCCCTCGCGCTCCAATTCACGGTACGCGCGTGCCACGGTATTGGGGTTGATGACGAGGTCCGCCGCCAACTTCCGGACGGTGGGGAGTTTCTCCTCAGTCTTCAATGCACCAGTCGTGATGGCGTGCTTTATCTGCCGCATCAGCTGTTGATAGATTGGCTCGCCGGATTCCGGCCGAACGTGGAACACTACGCCGCCTCCCCAGTCGAGCGCGAAAGCGGGTTCATTATAGAACGATACCATGTTTCAGGCGAACTCCAATCAACGGTCACCGACGTCGTTGGACCGTGCCTATTCGTATCGCAGTGCTTCGACCGGATCCAACCGACTGGCCTTCGCTGCCGGTACCAAACCAAACCCGACACCTGTGAGGACAGCGGCCCCCAAGGCCACGACGATAGACCAGAGCGGCACTTCCGCCGGCAAAGGGGTGAGGGTCTTGACGAGAAAACTGATGGCGCCCCCACCGGCCATGCCGATGACACCTCCAATCACCGTGAGGGTAGCGGCTTCAACCAGGAACTGCCACAGGATCTCGCGCCGTTTGGCCCCCAAAGCCTTTCGTACGCCGATTTCCCTGGTGCGCTCAGTGACCGAAATCATCATGACGGCCACGACCCCGACCCCCCCCACAAGCAAGGCGATTGAGGACAGCGCAATCATGATCAGAAAGAACATGCCCGTGACCTGATTGAAATTTTGCAACAACCGATCCTGTGTGATGGTCGCGAAGTTGTTGTCCTGTCCCGGACGTAGTCCGCGGGTCGAGCGCATGGCGGCCGTGACATCATCAATTGCTTCCTGGACCGTTATCCCTTCAATCGGGGTGACGGTAAACGTCAACCCAAAATCCGCCCGCCGCGCCGGAACGTACTTCTGGAATGCCCCGTAAGGAACGATGACGGTTGACTGATTCCCACTACCAAATATGTCCGGCGGCGGATTGTAGACCCCAACGATTCTGTATGGGACCCCTGCGACCTGTACCTCTTCTCCGACGGGATTCATTTGGCCAAAAAACTCTTCGGACAACGATCGGTTGATGACGGCGGTCCTGGCGCGTGCACGTTCCTCGAGATGCGTAAACGATCTGCCCGGAAGTATGTCGCCACCATACGCCTCCAACCAACGCGCGCTCCGACCGATGACATTCACAGCGGACAGCCGTTGGTTGTCGTGCTCAACAGAAACCTGTGACTGTTGCTCCAGAATTAATCTTTCCACCGACGGTAATCGCGCGAGGCGCTCACCTTCGTCCTCAGTCAAGTCTGGATTCTTCAGTAAATCAGAACGTCGTGTGACGACACCGTTCTGAAAGAACTTGACCACATAAAACGTCCGCGGACCGAGCTGCTCGATAATGTTGGCCACGCCGTAGTTTATGCCGCGAACCATGGAGGACATGACCATAACGACCATGACGCCAATCGCGATGCCAAGAATGGTCAACGAGGCGCGGGCCTTGCTTGCCCGGATGGAGCTAATGGCAATCGATACGCCTTCAATTATCTGTCGCATGACGTTACTCCTGCCGCATGGCAACTACGGGGTCCAAACGCGCTGCGCGTCGTGCCGGATACACGCCCGCGCCAATGCCAACACCGGCTCCAAGAGCAATCCCCACGGCGATGGACCACGGGGCGACTTGGGCGGGTAGCGGTGTGGCGGTGTCGATGAGCCAGGCCAATCCGAACCCGGTTGCGACGCCGATGGATGCACCAAGTACCGCAAGGCTCGCTGACTCAACCAAGAACTGGCGTGAGATGTCTCTTCGCCGAGCACCAAGCGCCTTGCGGATTCCAATCTCTCGCGTTCTTTCGGCCACCGCCATCAGCATGATGTTCATGATGACGATGGCCCCGACGACGAGGGATATACTCACGAGTCCCGGCAACGCAGCCACGAGCACGCGGTTGATCTGGCTCCAAAAGTCCAAAACGGAGTCAGCAGTCTCCAAAACAAAGTCCGCCTCTTCGCCTGGACGTAAATGCCGGCGGCTTCGCATGACCGCCTCGGCTTGCCCCATCGCCTCGGTCATGTCTTCGAGCGAACCGGCCTTCACAATCAGGTTCTCAATCGTCCCGTTGGGCGCAACAAAACGTTTCAACGGGGAGAGAGCAGGTCCAACGGCGAAGTTGTCCAGCGAGAACCCAAAGATATTGCCCTGCCGCTCGACGACGCCGATGACTCGGTACGGAAACCCCCGAACCTTGACTTCCCTGCCAATCGGATCTTGTTCGCCAAAAATGGCGGTCGCGACCTCGCTGCCCAAAACCAACACCGGGCGTGCTGCGCGTGCCTCAGCAGCGGTGAACGCCCTACCCTGCCCAATAACCCACTGTTTGATATCGAAGTACGACGCCGACGCTGCGATGACGTTGACACTCTCGGCAACCTGGTCTCGATACTCGACGTTGGTGCGGCTATTCGATTCCCACGCAGCCGTTATCGGCACGGTAATACTGTTTTCTACGGCTAATGCATCGTCATGTGAGACGTACGGCCGGCGGAGCCAGCGGCGGAACTCATCGACACCTACGTTTCCCGTTTGCACATTCGGAAAACGCCGCAAATTGAATTGATTGACACCGAGCAAGGAACCGGCAAATTGATCCGTCATGTACCGATTCATGCCCTGAATGACGGACACCACAGCAATCAGGAATGTTACCCCGATAAACACACCCACGAGCGCAAAAAAACTCTTCATCTTTTGCGCCCAGATGGTCCTCACCGCAACCCGTATCGCCTCGAAGAAGTTCATATCACGCAGCTTTCTTGCGAACGTCACTATCAACCGCACCGTCGCGAAGGGTGACGATCCGATGCGCCTGTTTTGCGATGTCATGCTCATGGGTTACCATGATGACCGTCTGACCCTGTGCATGGAGCGCGTCAAAGACGGCCATGATCTCAGCGCTTGTCGTCGAATCCAAATTACCGGTTGGTTCGTCCGCCAGGAGGATGCTGGGTTGGTTGACCAGTGCACGCGCAATGG
>JAZDDC010000563.1:0-2976 GCA_036679565.1 Gemmatimonadota bacterium | reverse complement strand
CTCCTGGGCGGTGGCAGTCGAAAAGTCGTCAGAGGGTATGGTCATGTGGTGTTGTCTGACCCCCTCCGCTCTATCGTTCGACTCTGTTTCACAATGCACCACCTTGCGGCAAGTTCAAGCGCACCAGTATCTTTGGCGCCTATGACGGTGGCGCAAGAGGGGTATACCCCTCCGCGTGGTGACGACAAGCGGTCGTACGTTAAGTCCATGTTCACCGCCATCGCTCCCCGCTATGATCTCCTCAATCACGTTCTCAGCCTCAATATTGATCGGCGCTGGCGGCGCCGCGCGGTTTCCGTGCTCGGGTGGAAAAGCAAACGGGATGGTGTGTTTCTGGATCTCTGTGCCGGCACTCTAGATTTGGCCGCTGCACTGGCGAATCAAGCCCAGTTTAGTGGAAGGGTCATTGGAGCCGACTTTGTGGTCCCAATGCTTCAACGAGGGGTTCACAAATCGGAGCGAATACAACCGGTGGGTGCCGACGCCCTGGACCTGCCTTTCGCATCAGCTGAGTTCGACGGGTGCACCGTGGGGTTTGGCGTGCGCAATTTAGCGGATATTGAGGCCGGGCTTAAGGAGATGGCCCGCATACTCAAACCCGGTGCCAAACTTGTCGTATTAGAATTTGCCGACAATCCCCGTTGGCCACTTCGTTTCCTGTTTCGTTTCTACTTCCATCACATCCTGCCCCTGGTTGGGAGACTCGTTTCCAACCACAAGTCAGCCTACCGCTACCTCCCGGCCTCGGTGGAAGGTTTTCCCTCACGGGAACGGTTTGGGGCAATGATGGCCAGCGCGGGGTTCCAGCACGTCCAGTGCAAACCCCTAACGCTCGGCGTCGCGACATTATTTTGGGGTATACGGCAGTGATCGTCGACAGCCTAAAAGAGTTCGTTGGTCAACTCGAAGATGCCGGTGAACTGGTACGAATTCAAAAGCCAGTGTCCGTGGTTCGAGAGGTGACCGAAATCGCTGATCGGTGCATGAAGAGTCCGGGCGGCGGTCCGGCTCTGTTGTTCGAACAACCTGTGTTGCAAAACGGCAAGATCGCGGACATCCCATTGGGCATCAACCTCTTTGGCTCAATGCGTCGTATGGAGATGGCCTTGGGTGTTGAGAATCTCGACATGATTGGTGATCGAATTTCTCAATTGTTGCAGACAAAAGTGCCGGAGGGCATAAAGGAAAAACTCAAGACACTATCTCGCGTCGCCGAAATCGCAAAATTCCCGCCCAAAACGATGAAGTCGGGAAGGCCTGCCTGCCAACAGATTATTCTTGAGGGCAGCGAAGCCGACGTCACCAAACTTCCCAACATCACCTGTTGGCCCGGTGACGGCGGCGCGTACATCACATTGCCTCAGGTTATCAGTATCGATCCGCGAACGGGTGTCCGGAATGTTGGTATGTATCGTGTGCAGGTATTGGGGCCTTCGCGTTTGGCGATGCACTGGCAGCGACACAAAGTCGGGGCCGCGCACTGGCGCGACATGGCGGCACGCGGCGAAAAGATGCCGGTGGTGATTGCGTTGGGTGGCGACGCCGCATCGACATATTCTGCATCCGCACCGTTGCCACCTAACATTGACGAGTACATTTTTGCGGGATTTCTTAGGAGAAAACCTGTTAAACTGGCGAAAGCCGTCACAAACGATCTCTTTGTGCCCGCCGAGGCTGACATTGTCATTGAGGGGTACATCGATCCGGCGGAACCGTTGGTTTTGGAGGGACCGTTCGGCGACCACACCGGCTTTTACTCACTCGCGGACGATTACCCTGCCGTAAACATCACGGCCATCACAACACGTAAAGATCCCGTGTACCCGACGACGATCGTCGGTCGACCGCCCATGGAAGATTACTATTTAGGGCATGCAACGGAGCGCATCTTCTTGCCACTGTTGCGACTCACCGTTCCCGAAATCGTAGACTATCACATGCCCGCGGCCGGTGTATTTCACAACCTGGTATTCGTCAGCATTGATAAGCAGTATCCTGGCCAAGCGTACAAAGTGATGAATGCGTTGTGGGGATTGGGTCTCATGTCCTTGGCGAAGGTCATCATCGTTGTCGATCGAGACGTCAATGTACGTGACCCGGAAGAGGCGTGGTGGGTTGCTCTGAACAACATTGATCCGCAACGTGACGCGCGGTTTACCATGGGCCCCATAGATGTGTTGGATCATGCCTCACGTGCGTTCACCTACGGGTCCAAAATGGGCATTGATGCCACCACAAAGTGGAAGGAAGAGGGCTTCGATCGAGAATGGCCCACACGCATCGAGATGGACGATGAAACGAAGTCGCGTGTCGATGCCATGTGGCACCAATTGGGGATCAAGATTTGAACGTCACGATCGGTGTCGATGGACAAGTTATGGTTGGCGAATCGTTACCCGTGCGGTTTGCAAATTTCGTCAAACTGCCACACACAATCTTTGCGTTACCGTTCGCCCTATTGGGGGTCGTGTACGCGTCGTTCCACGCCACGGTTACTGTCGGCCAACTCATGCTCGTCACCTTAGCATTCACATCAGCACGAATTGCGGCCATGGGGTTCAATCGAATTGTGGACCGAAGGTTTGATGCAGCCAATGCGAGAACGTCGAATCGGGAATTGGTCCAGGGAACGTTGACTCTCACCCAGGCCAAGTGGGCCGTTTTGAGTTCGTCCGCCCTATTCCTTATAAGTGCGTGGTTTCTGAACCCCCTATGTTTCGTCCTGGCCCCCGTTGCTCTAGCCTGGATTCTGACCTACAGCTACACCAAACGGTTCACGAACATGACACAGCTTTGGCTTGGCGCGTCGCTCGCCATCGCTCCGGTGGGCGGATACTTGGCTGTGACCGGGTCTTGGAGCCAACCACCGTGGACCCTGTTGGTGTTGGCGTTTGCCGTGCTCACGTGGGTCGCAGCTTTCGACACGTTTTATGCGCTGCAAGACGAAGAGTTCGACCGTGCTAATGGTCTCAGAAG
>JAZDDC010000562.1:0-3094 GCA_036679565.1 Gemmatimonadota bacterium | reverse complement strand
CCGATCCCGTAGCGACACGTGGCACGATTCGTAAGCAGCTCGATGCTGTCGATTCGCTGAGCAATTTCCGCGAGACACGGATCAGTCTCTCCATCGACGAGATGATATCGGTGGATGAACAGGAACGATTGGATGCCTTGCCCGCCTCGATTCACATCCGCGGTGACACCGTGCCCTTGTTGTACGAGATCGAAGACGGTGAATCGATTGTTAGGTTGGTCGTAAGAATGGGTCAGGCGCGTCGCATACAACGTGCCGATCTACCGGTGGTAGACCGGCCGCTTCGCTTCACCGTGACCCGGGGGAAGAACAAAGCCATTCGTGCCGTGAGTCTGGACGACCTTCGTAGAAAGATTGAAGCCGTTCCCAGACGTCAACCCAGTCACCGTCGAAGCCGGCGGTCGCGGCGCCGTTGATCCTCAGCTTGTTTGCCGGTCGATAACACGCCGAGCCATGCCGCCGCCCACGCATCTTCGAGAATGTCGGGTGGTCCACCCGAGTCCAGTTGTAAGACGGTGCCGTGAAGTACTGACGCCAAAGACCAACCGAGCTGTTCGATTGGGACGCCGGGCTCCATTCCCATCCGTGCGAGAAATCGTTGAGCGGCGTCGGTCATTGTCTGGCCGAATTGCTTGGTAACATCCTCAATGGCGTGGTCTGTCTCTTCATGTTCGCCTTGAATAGAGGCAATGAGGCGAACGATTCCTTCGTCCTTATCCGCGATCACATTCTTCCAGGTATCGGTGACCGCCCATCGGGTGCCGGTGAATACTTTGGCCCAACGGTCGTGCCGTTTTTGGGCAAGATCCGCAAGGACGGCCGTCCATAGGCTGGCCTTGCTCCCAAAGTGGTAATGGACCAAGCCCTTGGCACATCCGGCGGCAACGGCCACGCGATCGGTCGTCGTGCCGGTGGGTCCGCGTTCCTGCAACAAAGCAATCGCGGCTTCAACGATGCGGTGTTTTCCTGTTTCCATGACATCCAACTTGACTGACTATACAGTCAGTATAGTAAACAAGTGCTTTAGGGTTCGCTAGTTCATTGTAACGCCTCTATTTGAAACCTTCCCGACGTTTGCGGCGTACTCCTTAAGCATGGTACGCTTGAGCCCAACCGGCAAAACCTCACCGTTTTCGCCTCTTGCGCGGGCCGTCATGGATTCCTTCGGCGAAGGCGTTGTGGTCTTCGATTCGGAGGGACAAATGATTTATGCGAACGTGCATGCGAGGGCGTCGATTGACACGTTAGATGGTGACGGGTCGGGGGACGCCAGAGAACTTATGCCCCTGCTTGCACGTCTGGGTGGACGGATTGCTCCGCTTCGGGCCGGCGCACTCACGCTCGGTGAGGCCGTGTATCTGCCATTGGAGGAGGCGTCACCTTCACTTGCGGACCGTGAGCAGCAGGCAATTGTTCATACCCTCAAACAGACCGATTGGAAGTTAGCCGAGGCTGCTCGTTTGTTGGGGATTTCCCGCACTACACTGTGGCGGCGTCTTAAGCGGTACGGCTTGCACCGTGACAAGCGGGGAAAGTGGGCCGCCTACCAGTCGGCGTAAACTCGTTGATTACCCGCGTTGCTGATCGGCGGCGCCGTTACCGGATCTCATATGCTGTCCCTGTTCGCCGTCCTGGCGCTCGTCGTCCAAACTGACACTACGACATATGCCGACCAGGCAACGGCTGATCTCATCTTCCAAGCCCGTCAAAGGCATGAGTACCAAGATCGACTCGTCCAGGATTACACGGCGCTGGTGCGAACACGCATTGATGCTGGGTTTGGGCGAAGCCGTTTTGCGCGTATCCCACCGATACTTGCACATGAGACGGCTGCGCGAATTACCTGGGCGTTACCAAATGACCTGAAGGTTTCAATCCTTGGCCAACGCGCGGTCTCCGTATTTAATGAGGGCGATGTGGATGCGGCGTTCGACTCGCCGTGGTTCATACCACGCAGCCTGGGCGACAGCATTCGGTTTGTAGACGACGAGTTACCGGCAACCGCCGCGTTGCATCCGTTGGCGGCCAATGCTGACGCATCCTACCGCTATGCAATCCATGATTCCGTGACACTCGTTTTGCCCGGCCGCACTGTGCATGCCGTGGGTGTTCGCATCGAACCCAAGGGCGCACTCGGGCCCTCGTTGATTGCCGGCGACCTTTGGTTGGATGCGCAAACAGCGGAAATCGTCCGGATGATGTTCGTTTACGTCGGCGAATTTCTCTGGGAGACACCGGACGAAGGTACGGCTGAGGATAGTTCGCAGGTCCGCAATGGGAATACGTGGGCGACTCGTATTGTAAAATTAGAAGCGGATCTGGAGTACGCGCTCTACGAGTCACGCTACTGGATGCCTTATCGTCAGCTACTTCAGTTGACCATCAGCATTCCGTGGTTCATCAACGTGACTATCCCGGTCAGATTCGTTACGACGTTTGACGATTACGAGGTCAATACGTCGGTGGGGCCTGTGTTTGAGGTATCTCCCCTTGAAGAGGACAGTCTGGTTCCAGGAGCGGATGGCCGTGGGCCAAGCCGCCGCGCGCGTCGTTGTCCTCGTGGTCTAGAAGAGTGTGATTCCGCCGAGACGGGTGTCTTCCGCGTTGGTCGTAACGAGGGTGGCCGGTGGGTGAGAATCGCATCAAGGAAACCATAGCGACGCTTGGTGATATCCAAGAGCAACTCCCGGGGCAGTGGGTCGGGCGTATGAACGCACTCGTTGCGTGGGAGAGCTTTTCAGATCTCTTCCGATACAACAGAGTCCAAGGGCCAACGCTGGGCGCGGGGTACCAGCTTCGCCCGGGCCTTGCGTTTACAACATTAAATGGCCGGGTCAATGTCGGGCTCAGCGATCGTCGTGTCACCGGTGCCGTCTCGTTGCGGCGTGACGCGCCTGGCGGGCGTTTTGATATCAGTGTGTTCAGGGCGGTTCGTGAAGTGGAGCCATGGACGGGTGGGTTGGGGTTCGGCAACTCCATGAACGCAATTTTTGCCGGTCACGACGATGCGGATTACTTGCTCGCCCTGGGCGGTGGGGTCACGTTCGCCAGTCACGGACGCGGCCTTTTGCGTAATGCTGAGTTCGGCATCTGG
>JAZDDC010000561.1:0-6165 GCA_036679565.1 Gemmatimonadota bacterium | reverse complement strand
GTTTGGTGGACATTCACGCGCACACATGGGTTGCGTGGGGTCTCCACCGCGGGCAAGTCTCGCAGTTTCTGGCACAACTCGCATACGGTGTGACGACGCAACGCGATCCGCAGACATCGTCAGAAGACGTGCTGGCGTATGCCGATCTCATGGAGTTGGGCGAACTGATTGGTCCACGGTTGTACTCAACGGGGCCAGGGATCTTTTCGGCAGACAACATCAAAAGCCTCGATGATGCGCGGGATGTTGTGCGCCGATATGCGGATCACTTCAACACACAAACGATCAAACAGTATCTCGCCGGTGATCGCAAAGTTCGTCAATGGGTGATCATGGCCGCCCGCGAACTCGGTCTTACACCAACAACCGAGGGCGGTTCAAATTTTACGATGAACCTGTCACTGATGCAGGATGGTTATGCGGGGTTAGAGCACGCGCTTCCTATCAGTCCATTTTATGGCGACGTTGTCGAACTGTTGCGATTCAGCGGTTTAGTTTATACCCCAACCTTGATTGTCGCCTACGGCGGGCCATCCGGTCGACAGTACTACCTGACACACACCAATCTCGACGAAGAAGAGCGACTCAAGTATTTCACGCCACATGATGAACTGGACAAGTGGAAGAGTACACAGTTCTACCGTGACGATCAGTACGTCCATTTTCTCCACGCGGAGCAACTTGCAAAGGTCATGGATGCCGGCGGTAGGTTAGGACTTGGTTCGCATGGTGAAGTGCAGGGGATTGGTACCCACTGGGAGCTATGGATGATGGCGTCGGGCGGAATGGACAATCACGACGCGTTGCGGATGGCTACGCTTCATAGTGCGGATGCCATCGGTTTAGCCGGTGATATCGGTTCCATCGAAGTTGGCAAGCTAGCTGATCTTCAGGTGCTCGACCAGAATCCGCTGGACGATTTACAACACACCACATCTATTCGATATGTCATGAAAAACGGGCGGTTGTACGAGGCGGAAACATTGACGGAGATATGGCCTCGACAAAGGTCGTTACCCACACAGTGGTGGTGGCGAGTCGAGCCTCCCGCTGCTGTGACAAACAGGCAGAACCGGCCATAATGATGCCCAGATCACGATGGATGAACGTGCGGTCACCGTTGGTGATTCCCGTTGCGCTTGGCCTTGCCGCCTGCCAGTCGACGCAAATACCAAATGCCCCACTCGGTGTTGGCGACCAACTGACCGCGGCACGGGCCGCCGACGGACAGTTCATTTCGTGGCGCGAACATCTCATCGACGATGTCTCTATGAGCGACGTGGACATCGCCGGCAGTGACGGTTTGGTTATGGGAGATCTCGATCTTGATGGTCATCTCGACATCGTATCGGTTCACGAATCCGATACCGAGTACGATGGTCTCGCTGACGGCCTCATAAGGATCTCATTCGGTACGGGAGACCCGGATCGTTGGGAGTCCGTTACGCTAGCCGAAGGCGCCGAGGCGGGCGCCGCGGAGGACGCAGCGATTGGGGACATGAACGGCGACGGTTACCCGGACGTGATTGCCGCGGTTGAACTCGCGCACATCATTTACTTTGAAAATCCTGGCGCCAATGCGAGGACCGAACGATGGGAACGACGCATTCCTTCTATTGCTACCGATCGTGGTTCGTTCATTCGGGTTTTCCTCGCGGATTTCAATGAAGATGGCCGACCCGAGGTAGTGACGGCAAACAAAGGAGATCAGACGGGTGACGCCGAGACGCTCAATGCGATCTCCTGGTTCGAGCTGGTTGGTGACCCACTGGACGATGCGGCATGGATTGAACACGAGCTGGCGCGCGTGGTCTGGCCGATCAACTCACAACCTGTGGATTTGGACGGCGACGGCGATCTTGACGTGGTCGGCGGGTCGGTTGCCGAAAGTCGCATCATGTGGTTCGAGAACACCACGACAGGCGCAATCACGTTCGCCGAACATTCCATTGATATAGTCGGTACGTTCGTTCAGGCAGCGGACCGTATTGAATTCGAGGGTGACACATCGGATGTGGTGGCTCGTGCGCTTTCCGCAGGCGGCAACGACCGCCCGAATGGTGTGACCGGATTCAACATGGACTTCGTCGACCTCAACGGGGACGGCCGCCTTGACATCGTTACGAACGAGTTCTTTCAACACCTCGTCTGGCTCGAGCAACCGGCCAGCGTAGGCGGTTCGTGGCAGCTGCATCCGATCGGCACGTTTGCTCCCGACCAACTCGTCGGGCTCCTAACCGCGGACATCGACGGTGATGGCGATCTCGATGTCATGACCGGAGGATACAGTCGCGGCCCGCGAGACAACGACGGCGATGTCACAGTCGCCGATCCGCTCGGCCGCTTGGCGTGGTTTGCCAACCCCGGCGATGCGACACGCAACTGGACACGTCACGATTTTTCGCGGCGCAAGCGCGGCATGTTCGACAAGTTCGTAGCGGTAGATTTCGATGGAGACGGTGACATCGACTTTGCATCAACGCGAGGCAACAGTGTGCCGTACGACGGCGTGTTCTGGTTGGAGCAGGTAAGGACAACGGATTCGACGGTTGCATTTACGCGAGCGCGAGATGCGGATAGCCAAGAGATGGCATTGCCTGTCGTTGTTAGGCCGTAGTGGAGAGGCTTTGAGGATATTTTACGAATGAGTGGACTTAGTCATATGACTTAGCTAAGATAAAACATGGATAATATGGTCAACATCCACTACGCAAAAACTCATCTCTCCAAGCTGCTTCGTATGGTGCGGGAGGGTACTGAGGTGGTGATTGCCAAGTCGGGCCAACCCATTGCCCGCTTGGTACCGATTGCCAAGCCCGAGCCGCGACGACCGGGTGGCTTCAACTTCAAAATCGGCGACGAGTTTTTCGAACCGCTCCCAAAATCAGAACAAGAGGCCTGGAACGGTTGAATCTCCTGCTGGATACACACGCCCTTATTTGGTGGCTGGACGACGACAATCGGTTGTCTCGCAAGGCCCGCGCAGCCATCGCCAACAGTGATGTTCAAGTCTTTGTGAGTGCGGTCTCTGCCTGGGAAATGTCAACGAAGGTCCGACTCGGCAAGCTTCGGGATCCAACCGATGCGGTGTCTCGTTTGTCCGGCATAGTTACCGAACAAGGGATGAGTGAGTTGCCGATCAGCATTGAACACGCCGTCCATGCCGGTCGTCTCGGCGGGAAACATCGAGATCCGTTTGACCGCATGCTCATTGCTCAGAGCCAACTCGAAGACCTGGCCGTGGTGACAACCGATCCGGTTTTTGCGACGTACGATGTGCCAGTGGTGTGGTGATCTAACTAGGGACGTCTTGTATTCTCACTGGATCAGTTCGAAGGCTTTCCTTAGTACGTAGGCAGGACAAAAGGAGGCGGCGTCCCCTGGTTGACCTGCGACTCGACATGTAATAATTTTCTTACATATGGATGACATGGGCCTGGTCTTCGACGCGCTCGGCAGCGCCACGCGTCGTAGGATTTTGGACATCGTGAAGGACGACCCCGGGTGTTCGGTGGGTTCCGTAGCGGCGGAGTTCGATACCACGCGTATCGCCGTTATGCGTCATATCCGCATGCTCGAAGAGGCGCAACTGCTCGTGTCACATAAGGATGGCCGTAAACGGCGGCTCTATCATAACCCCACGCCGATTCAGCTCATCTACGACCGGTGGACTACCGAATACAGCTCATTGTGGGCCGGTCGGATGGTGGATGTGAAATACCGAGTCGAGGGAAAACAGACGGGAAACCAATATGACCGAACAAACGAAGCTGGTCTCGAGGATCCTGATAAAGGGCCGAATCGAGGACGTGTGGCGTGAAATCACGAAGACGGACGAGCCACAGCTGGCGTTGTTCGGTTCGCGCATGCATCGTACGGGCCTGGCGCCGGGCTCGGCCATTCGCATGCGCACACCCGACAACAAGTTTACGTCCGTGGTTGGCGAGATACTCGAGGTCAATCCCCCGTATCGGCTTTCGCACACCATGAAGTTCACGGCCTATGACGATCCCTATTGCAAAGTGACCTACGATTTACGAGAGGTGGATGGCGGCGTGGAGTTCACCCTGACGTCAGAAGACATAACGCCGGGAACAAAGACGGCCAAGGACATGACACGCGGCGGGGATTTCATTGTTGGCACGCTCAAAGCAGTCGTCGAGAACGGCAGACCGCCGTTGAGCACACGCTTGTTGTTCCGGATGTTTGGATTGATTGGACCGTTCATTACACCGCGACAGTGCCGGACGGAAAACTGGCCTTTCGAGGAGAACCAACAGCAGCACTAAACTATTAATTCCAACAATGGAAAAGACATGCAACGCTACGTTATCTTGGCCGCGATTCTCCAGGTGGTGATGGTTGTGGTTGGACACTACAACGATTTCGTCCTCCTCAGTCTTTCCGCAGCCTTGGGTGTAGGGATTCCGCTCGTTGTCGCTTTCTTCTTTGGTCGAGGTGTTGCAACGGCCAAGGCCGGGGCACTGGGTGGTGTGGTGATTGGATTTGTCGGCGCATTCCTTGGCATCGGATTGGCGATTCTTCTCAAAGATCAGACGCTGATGTTGTTGTCGTTTGGACCGGTGTCGTCAGCCGTTACGGGGGCCATCGGCGGTGCAATCGGTTCTAAAATGGGTGGGGTTACCGCCTGACGCATGAATCACATCGGCGGGGTTTTGACGTGGCGGAACCAGTCGATGCGGGTATCTTAGAGTCGCTCGCCGACTTACCAAAACAATGACGCTCAAGGGCCACGCTAAGACATCATGGAACTAAAGATTACGGGGGAGGTCACGAAAGTCCTCGAAGAAGAAACGGGTGAAGGAAAGAACGGGACCTGGCGGAAACAGTCCTTCATTCTCAAAACCCCTGGTGATTATCCAAAGGAGATCTGTGTCATTCAATGGGGCGACAGCATCGACAAGTTTGGTGTTAAGTCCGGCGAAACGATCACAGCGCATATCGACATTCAGAGCAGAGAGTTCAACAATCGCTGGTATACGGATGTGAAGGCCTGGAAGATCGAGCGCCAGGGTGGTGGTGCGGGGCCTGCCAAAGGCGACGAACCGCCGCTCCCCGAGGATCCCGGCGGCGAGGACGACGGATTGCCATTTTAGAAGCGGTTGCTCGACCTCCTCAATACTGATGAGGGCGGTCGGTTAGTCCGTCACCGGTTGTGACGATTCAATGTCACAGGGGATGGTCAGCGAATTTTCCGCGCAGGTTGATTCGTTCCCCCTTGGTGCAGTATCAATGACGCCACTTGATCGTCCTCGATCACAAAAGATATCTGTGCGTCCACGACCTTGAAGAAGAACTCAGTTTCCGATTCCGCGAACACGGGGAACTTGGCCTGTCCGGTGGCCTGTGCATGCAACCCGGCATCTTCCAACGTGACTGTGATTGTAAACTCCGGTATCAGTTCGTATTCGCCGACATATCGCTCGAGGATTTCGCGGTCGATCTCGATCGCGACGCGTTCAGAAATCGGTGTAGGCACCGGCGCCAAGGGCAGCGCTTGATTTATGAGATGGAGTCCGATGTCGTCGGCTCCGTGTGTTGAGTTTGTGAGTACAACTACGCCGACCCGCTTTTGAGGATCGAATCCCGCGAACGTCCTGTATCCGCCTGTCCCTCCGTTGTGCCAAACGACCCGTTCGTCTCCAACTTCACGAATGTGCCAGTTGAGTCCGATCTTCATACCGAGGCCCGCCGCCTGCCGAGGCTCATGACTCACGCGCATGGCGCGCTCGAGGTCAGTGCTGGGCTCCCCGATATTTGCCTCTAAGAACGTGAGCATGTCGTTAACGTCGGAGCGGAGCGCTCCCGCGCCAGCTAACGTTGGCAGGTCCCAGTTTTTAGTAACGTTGCCTGATTGATCGTGTCCCTTGGCCAGTCGTTGCTCCATTGGCGCCGAAAGCGTAATACCTGTCATCGACATACCTAACGGATTGAGGATCCGCTCACGGATGATGCTTTCGTAATCCGTACCGGCGCGAGCCGCCAACACGTGTCCCAGAAGACCGACGGCGAGGTTTGAGTATTCGTATTGTGCCCCGATGTCTCGCGTGAGTTCGTGTGCCGAAACGAATTCGTGCAGGTCGTCGACAGTGTAGTCCGCGTACGGGTTTTGCGCATCGGTTACGCTCATGTTGCTTGGCAGGC
>JAZDDC010000560.1:0-11995 GCA_036679565.1 Gemmatimonadota bacterium | reverse complement strand
CCACCGATATCATCTCGTCGATGGAGAGACTGATCCGTGTCTCGCGGAAATTGCTCAGCGAATCGACAGCATCGAGCTGCTTACGAATCGTGCCACGTGTCGCTACGGGATCGGCCACGGCCAACTGCCCGCCGGATCGCCGCCAATACTCGCCCAGCTGATCAAGACACCGCAGAAGACCACGCTGATCGCGATGATCGGTTTGTCCCGCAATCAGAGCCGTCGTCAACGCGTTGCGCGACGCATCCAACAGTGTTTTGGGGAACGGGTCGGAAAGCTTGCGATCCGACCGCTCGAGATGAAACCCAAAGTATTCGCGCCGGACGATCTGACACATGAACGACGAACGTTTGGATCGGCGATACTCAACCGTTCCGTCCGTCGTACGCGCAAATTGGTTCACTACCGACGCTGGCAAGCTCGACCCCTCGATTGACCCACGTGTAACACCGCGCCGGTCGGCAAAATATCGTATCGTGCCTGCAACGATTCCCCACTTGTTGGCCATCGATCCGCGGGACACCCTCACTGATTCGCCACGGGCAGTCTCCTCATCGATGACGAGATCGAGCGGCATAACCTCAGCCAGGAGGGCGCGGAACTGTCGAAGTGCTTTTGCGTCAGCTAACGGCAAAGACTCCGGCAGCGACAGTTCCAACGTACGGTAGATGGACGCCAAGCCGAGGGCAACGTCCTCAACCGCCTTGACAAGCACGCCACGCTCGTCTGCCCAGATCTCGACATCGGGATCAAAAACGTGTCGTGGCAAGCCAAACACCTTTCCGATTGAACCGTGTCGGTTTACCGCATCGGCAAAAACGTTGTAGGCCGTAAGGTGGTCGCTGCCATCGACAACAAGGCCGGTTAAATTTCGCTCGTCGCGTGTCATGCGGTGCAGCGAATCCACGTTGGCCGCGACCGCCACCACATGTGTCAAATCGTCAGGGGCGGTCACTAAGAGTTCTCCCCAGGCTCTATCAACCGGCATCGCCTCAACATCCCGACCGTAAGCGGTGAGACGTCCCTCATGAACGATCCCGCGTTCGACGAGCATCGTCATCGCTCGATGGTAGGCGCCACGATCTAACGGGACGGGCAAATCCAACTCCGTCAGGTCCACCCCGATGGCCGCAGCAGTCAAGGCAACTCGCTCGGTGTCTCCGGCAAGTTGAAACTCGGGTGGCACCGGGCGCAGCGATTCGAAGTCGATGTCTCTGTCCGTGAGAATGACAACCTGCCCACCCTTGACACGCCCGTGTACTCGACCTGCCATCTGAAGAATCTCGTTTGCACCCAAGTACTTTCTGGTCAGGACATTCCGTCCCCCTTGAACGATGTTCTTGTACTGGGCATCGTAAATCACGACGGTGTCCAGGCCTTGGATGTTGAGAGCCGATTGGCCTGCGGCCGTCATCGTGAGCACGAACGGCTTCCGTGCGGAACCATCCAAGAACGGCCTCACGACGCGAATAGGTTCGCCACCGTGGTAATACACGACTTCAATTCGCGGATTCCGCTCCGACACGACTTCCGCAGCCTGTTCCGTCTCCGCACGTGTCGGCAAGAACACCGCAACACCGCGACGACCATTGGCAACTTTGCGGAGAAAGCTCGAACCCAAAAACTGAAACGGTTTTTGCACGACGGTTATGACATTCGCCGCGCGTGTGGGATCAAACGCCGTCGTGTGCAACACGTGTGTCGAGTTGAGGTACTCTCGATAGAAGGCAGGATCGACAGTCGCTGACAACCATACGAACCGACAGCCCACTCGTTTTCCTAACGCCAGGCACAACTCCAACTCTGCAGACGTCTGGTGGATTTCGTCAACAACAATGGTGTCGTCTTTGAGAATGAGTTCGCTCTGGAACCAACGCCGCGCAATGCCGGTTGTGACAATGACGACATTCCAATTTGGGGTCTCGGGTGTGGCTTCGCGTTCGCGGTTGACAACACCAACTCTCAGAGACGCACCTAACATCTCTCGTGCTATCGTTTGAATCGCAAGTGTCTTGCCGGTTCCGGTGCCCGCGACGATGCCAAACCCTACGCGCTCACGAGCGTAAGCTCGAATCTCGGACCCGTGTTCCGTTTCGAGTACCGTCGGGATGTCGAGCTGCATCGCCAACTCGATTGTCTCGCAGGCCGCACGTGTCGGTGCAATAACAATGACCCTACCGGTTGGTGGCTCAGCTTCGCGAAAGGCGTCCGGGTCAGGAGGGAGATAATGATCCCGGAAGTGGGTAACCAACCCCTTATTATCGCTCAATCGCCGAGTGAGATGTCGAGGTCACGAGCCGTTTGAACGGCGTCGCCATCCAGCGGAACCAACTTGCGAACCGCCAGCGCGTCCACGAGCGGAACCGTACTGACGGTAGGCGGTGTGTAGGACACCATGTGCCCGAATCGTTTTTGATCAACGGCCCGTACCGCCTGCGCGCCGAAACGCAACGCGAGTAGACGATCGAACGCCGTCGGCGAACCGCCGCGCTGTAGATGACCCAAGCTAAGTGACCGTGTCTCCTTGTCAGTCAGTTGCGTGATCTGGTCGGCGACATCTTCTGCAATGCCGCCAAGGCGCTCAACACGACCGGCGCCCGCCTTCTCTTGCACTGCGCGCGATCCCTTCGCCGGTGCGGCACCCTCCGCTGCGACGACAATAGAAAAGTGACGGCCGGCCGCTTCGCGACGGCGGATTTTATCGCACACACGATCAATGTCAAATGGAATCTCGGGAATCAAGATCACGTCAGCACCCCCGGCCAACCCAGCGTTCAACGCAATCCAGCCCGCGTAACGGCCCATCAACTCGACCACCATCACACGCGAATGACTTTCTGCCGTTGAGTGCAGCTTGTCCAACGCATCGGTAGCGTTGCTTACCGCGGTATCGAATCCGAACGTGAGTAACGTACCGCCAACGTCATTGTCGATCGTCTTTGGCACGCCGACAATCGGCACACCCTTCTCGCACAGTCGCGAAGCAATCCTGAGACTGCCGTCACCACCAACCACGATCAACGCGTCCAGGCCGGAGCGAGAGATCCCTTCCAACACTTCGTCCGACCGATCGACTTCGGACCAGCTTCCGTCAGCACGTTGATGCGGCCATTTGAACGGGTTGCCGCGATTTGTGGTGCCGAGTATGGTGCCGCCGCGATGCGTGATGCCACGAACATCGGGAGATCCGAGCGAGACCAGCTCCCCCTGCCCCAGAAGTCCTCCGAACCCCTTCTGGATTCCCATCATTTCCCAACCACGATTGACACCACTCAACACGGCAGCGCGAATGACGGCGTTCAAACCCGGAGCATCGCCACCGCCCGTGGAAATGGCGACTCTCACGTGGCCTTGGCGTCGGTTCTTATCAGGCCAACGACTTCGCCGGGCTCCGCATGACGGCGGAGATCCCTTTTCGAAAAGACAAGCACATCATCCACCGTCACCTCGAACACTCCTCCCGATCCTTCGATAAGCCGGATATCGACGTCCGGAAAAGCGTCTACTAACTCCGCCGACAACCTATCGGCGCGGGGGCGGTAATTTCAGACCACGCAGTACTGTATCTGGATTTTCATAGTGAAGACTCGATTGGCAAACAGGATCATTCAGAGGTCGGTATGAATATAAAGGGAATGGAGGGAACCCAAACAATGAACTTCGTCACAGCCATCGCCCTTGGCGTCGCCGCCACCCAGGCCATCCCCGTCTCCGCCCAAGAAATCGGCGTCGATCGGGCGGATGTTACACGTATCATCGAGATCTTGGCAGCCGACGGCATGGAAGGCCGTCGTGCCTTTACGCCGGCAATCGATAGGGCCGCCAATTTCATAAGCGCCGAGTTCGAGGCGATTGGGCTGCAGCCATTGGTGGGAGCGGAAGGATACCTCCAGACTTTCGGAGTCGAGAACCGCCCGGGCAGATTGGCAAACGTCGCCGGAATGCTCCTCGGCAGACGAGCCAATGAGTTCGTCCTCTTTTCGGCTCATTACGATCACATAGGCTACCAACCCAACCGGGCGGTAGCCGGTGACTCTATTGGCAACGGCGCCAACGATAACGCCTCCGGCACCACCGCCGTCATTTCCCTGGCCAGGTATTTCAAGAAACTCGGCACCCCAGAGCGAACCCTGCTTTTCGTCGCCTTCACGGCCGAAGAAATGGGCGGATTGGGATCACGTCATTTCTCTCAACAACTGGACCCGGCCGCGATCGTCGCAATGTTCAACGTCGAGATGATCGGCAAGCCCGCCCGCGAAGGACCAAACACCGCCTGGATAACCGGTTTCGACCGGTCCGATTTCGGCCAGATCCTCCAGAAAGCCGTGGAGGGCACCAAGTATGAGTTCTACCCCGACCCTTATCCCAGCCAAAACCTCTTCTTCCGCTCAGACAACGATCACATGACAAACACGATCCAAGCCATCGCAACCGCCGCCGCCACAATCGTATCCGGCGCAGAAACCCCGACCCGCGTGAGAAGTGTAAGATGAATCATTGAACATTGAACGTTGAACAGGCGAACAAGCGAACGTCGAACAATCGAACGTCGAACGTCGAACGTTGATGCCGAGCGTTGAAAGTTGAGCGTCGAGCGTTGAAAGTTGTGCCGTCAACTTGCGCGTTCTCCTGTTACTTCCCAACTTGCCGCTTTCATCCGAGGATCGCTTTTGGCCACGGAAAGCACGGCACTGAGGACCGGTTGGTTCCGAGGAGGCCTTCAGGTTGGTGCGCTTGTAATCTTCGCGGGCGCCATTCTCAATCAGATTGCGAGTGCTGAGACCCCGGACGGCGTGTACACCCTCAAGTTTACGCTGTTGGTTGCGGCGGCCGCCGTCGCCAGAAAGCTCGGATTCCGCCTGCCCGGTGGCGGTGCGGCCTCGTTTGTCGCCGGCGTAGCATTCTTGGCAGTTGCGTCACAGGATTGGGCCTTCGCGGTGTTGACGGTGGGGTTGGGGACCATGGTTGGGGACATCCGGCTCAAGCGGCCCCGAATATCCGTCCTGACTGGTCACTCAGCCAGTGCAACGGTTGGTACCGCACTCATCGGCCTCATCTATTCCTTAATAGGCGGATCCACTGGCGCCGCCGCCCTCAGCCCGCAAAACCTAGGACCGTTCGGGCTGGCGACCATTGGGCTTCCGCTGGCCATCCATGGATTCAGACACCTGGAAAACGACGGTTCGTTTGCTGACGCGATACGTGCCATGGGCAAAGCGATTCAGTGGGAAGCCTCAATCGCCGCCGTTGCGATGGGGTTGGGTATCGGCCTGTTGCAACTAGGGCATGGAACGCTAAATCCCAACGCGATCGTATTCTGGGGATCCGCCCTCCTACTTGGTGCCTGGGGTGCTCATCGACTGATAGGCCGTGCGATCGACTCCCACCGGCAAGCAGTGGTTCGACAGATGGCCATCGAAACAATTCGGGGAGGTGCGGTAGAAGATTTTTTCCCCGTCATTTCCTCACTCGCGGGCGAGGCCATCGAGTTCGACGGCATGGGCATCGCGCGTTTCGACACCGCTTCCGGCGATTTTGAAATCCTTGCCGACACACAAACCCGACCCGGCACCCGGTTCGATCTGGGCGCCGGACCGGTCGGCGAAGCGGCGCGTGGCGGAGCCGGTCACGTCTCAACAGACGGCGCATCAACACCAATCGGCATCGAGCAAGGCGCGCAGTCTGAACTGGCGCTTCCCCTGCACCACGGCGAAGTGTTAGTCGGTCTCCTCGACGTACGAAACTCGACCGCGGCGGCTTACGATCAATCTGACGTCGATCTTATGAGACACGTGGCCGCCACGCTTGGCTTGGTTGTGGCCCTCCGGAACGTCGTTCGCTCAGTCGATAAATCCACCGAGGACACCGAAGATTCAGCTCGCCGTCTTCAAAGCGCCGGTTCTCAAACACGGACCGCGGCTCACCAAGCTGATAGCATCTCTACTCGCGCAAGGCGAAACGCCGTGCATGCCGCCACTCGACTACAGGATGCCGGCAATGTCCTCACCCAATTGGTGGAACGGTTCGATAAAACGTTCGCGTCCGCTTCAGCAACCTTGGCGGCCTCAGAGGCAATATCGAACGGAGCCGGCGACATGCGCGGCTCAGCCGACGAGGTACACGAACGGCTGAAATTGTTAGGTCAACTCGTTGATGGGGGCGTAGGAGAACTGCAGCTGCTCAAAGAAACTGCTCAGGAGGTAGAAGAGTTTTGTGATTCCATCGCTAACATTTCCAATCAGACGAACCTCCTTGCGCTCAATGCAACTATTGAAGCGTCGCGTGCCGGTGTCCACGGGAAAGGATTTCAAGTCGTTGCCGAGGAGGTGCGGAAATTGGCGGATGAAAGCGCCGTAGCTGCGCGGAACATCGTACGAAGCGCCGGGCGAACACGAAGGATGATCGATGCGTCCGCCAGGTTGCTCGCCGAGCTTCGTCAAGAACTGGATCGTCTGTGTTCGTCGTCTACACACTGGTCCAGTCAATCCGCCGTAGTGATGCAACACGCAAATGAGACACGTCAGTTGGTTGAATCGATGGTTGGAGGTCCAGCGGCTAACCACGAACTCGCCGATAGCACCCGTTCGATACTCAACGATGCCACGAACGCGGCCAATGCGTCAGCAGACGCCGCTGAAGCGACTTCGGAATTGGTGAAGAAACAGATCGAATCCCTGGACGAGGTCGTACGTGGCGCACATGACCTATCACAACTCACGAGGCAATTTGCAAAGCACGCGCAACGTTTTAGTCGAATACAAACGACCAACGGAAAGCCCAAAGCTCACGACAACGCGATCGAAAACGGTGAGAGATAGACTCCAAAGGACAAACAAGACGCTATTGTTGGCGTGTGTCGCTACCATGTTTGGCGGGACCTCGGCAGCGCAGGCTCAACGACATGTCACCGGTTGGGAACTCGGTGCTTATGGCGTCTACACGAAATATGACCGTAGCAGTCTGGGCTATGCTGACAAAATTGGGGTTGGCGGACGGTTCGCCTATTTCCTAACCAAGACATTTTCCATCGAAGCATCGGGAGATTACACCGAAACGGAACAGACACCCACGACGATCGATCCAATGACAATCACTCGGCTCGGTGGGACACTGTACGCACATCGCAACTTCATCGGAAGTAACCGTATTTATTTGGGAGCCGGTTACGAACGACTGTTCTACCGCTCGACAGATATTTTTGACGATAACGGCGTACACGTAGTATTCGGCGACCGTGTGCCACTGGGGAGTCGGGCCTTCTTACGACTCCAAGGGCGCGCGGCGTATTTCCCGAGTTCTCCACGCAAGGCGGCAGGAGACGAGGTAGTCAATTTCAGCGTATCCGCAGGCATATCGATCATCGCCTTCGGCGGAACCCCACCTGGGGATAGTGACCGGGACGGCATAGACGATGGCGGTGACCAATGTGCGGCAACTCCCATCGGCGCCTCCGTCAATCCAACCGGATGTCCGTTCGACACTGATGACGATACGATCTACGATGGACTGGACTCCTGCCCACGAACACCACTTGGTGCGCGAGTTGACGGGTCAGGGTGTCCGGCCGACGATGATAGCGATGCGGTCTATGACGGGATCGACCTTTGTCCCGACACACCAACACTCGCTGAAGTCGATCAAAACGGTTGCCCATCTGACAGCGATTTCGATACGATCTTCGACGGTTTAGACCTCTGCCCCGATACCCCGCAGGGCGCGACCGCCGATGAATTCGGTTGCACCACGGACGAAGATCGAGATGGAGTCGTTGATGGAATCGATCAGTGTCCATCCACCCCGTCTGGGACCTCCGTGGACAACACCGGCTGTCCGCCGGACCAAGACGGCGACGGCGTACTCAATCAAACCGACCGCTGCGCGGACACGCCTTCCGGAGCGCCGGTGGATGCAACCGGATGCCAACCGGTCGCTGATGCCGACCGCGACGGTGTAAGTGACAATTTGGACAGGTGCCCGGGCACTGCGCCAAATCGGCGTATCGACGCCGGTGGTTGTCCGATCTTATTTGTTGTCGAGGAGGGTGCCGTCCAACCGCTTGTTCTCACTGGTGTTAGTTTCGCATCGGGGAGTTCGAGGCTGACACCGGGATCTTCCGTCATTCTCAACGATGTGGCCGCTTCGCTATTGGCTTATCCGGAGATACGGATCGAAATCACGGGTCACACCGACAATTCCGGCCGACTGGCAACCAATCGAAGACTTTCCCTCGCACGTGCTCAGGCGGTCCGTGGCTACCTTGCACAACGGGGCGTTCCGATTGAACGGATGGAGGCCAGAGGCTTTGGCCCAGATCAGCCCATGGCCACAAATCGCACCGCCGCCGGTCGCGCACAAAACCGCCGAGTGGAGTTACGGCAGGTTGCACGGTAGCGGGACATAATCCGTTAGAACACATACAGGATGGTCAAGAGATCGAACACTCCGGTCTTGGCATTCGGATTCGCACGGGAGATAGCAAACATGAAATATGGATCGCTGTTCGGCGCTCAGGTCTTACTTTTGACTGCCGTGTTCACGGTGCAACCTGCCAACGCGCAAATACCCACACCCGCATCCGTGCTCGGCTTCACGCCGGGTGACGATCGCAAACTGGTGGAGTGGCCAGTACTTGTCGACTACTACCAACAACTCGCCAACGCGAGTGACCGAGTTCAATTCCGAAACCTCGGCAACACGACAAATGGCGCGCCGTTCGTGGCTCTAGTCATCACAAGTCCGGAAAACATGTCGAGGCTGGAAGAAATCCGGCAGATGAATCTCAAGTTAGCGGATCCTCGCACGCTGACGTCTGATGCTGAACGCGATCGCATTCTTACAGAAGGGAAGACGATCGTTCTGATCACGTCCAGCATTCATTCGACGGAAGTTGGCGGCCACCTTTCGCCAACCGTTATAGCTCATCGTCTGGCCACCGAAAATACGCCAGAGACAATGACCATACTGGACAACACCGTAGTGTTGCTCGTACCATCGTTGAATCCCGACGGCATCACCATCGTCAGCAACTGGTACAATCGTACATTGGGGACGAGTGCTGAGGGTTTGGGACCACCCGAACTGTACCATCCCTATGTTGGCCACGATAACAATCGCGATTGGTATGCGTTCACGCAGGTCGAAACGCAAATGACCGTCGATAGTCTGCACAACGGGTGGCGTCCGCACATCACACACGATATTCACCAGCAGGGTGCAAACGGAAGTCGTTTTTTTCTTCCGCCATTCATCGATCCAATAGAGCCGAACGTCGATCCGCTTCTGGTCAACGGTTACAACACACTCGGTACCTACATGGCATGGGAACTACTCGGTCAGGGTAAGAAGGGCATCGTCGTCACCGCGACGTACGATGCGTGGACACCTGCCAGGGCGTACATGCACCATCACGGCGGTGTGCGTGTCCTGTCGGAAACGGCAAGCGCAAGACTCGCGTCGCCGATTGAGATGCCGTTCGAAAATCTGCGACAGGGCCGAGGATTTCATGCACAGGAGTCGAGTTGGAACTTCTCAGCGCCGTGGGAAGGCGGCACATGGCGTTTGTCGAATATTGTGGACTATCAGAGCAGCGGTGCAATGGCTCTCTTGAAGCACGCCGCACTCAATCGGCAAGTCTGGGTTCGCAACTTCCTAACGGTCAACGAGCGCGCCACGGAAGGATGGGACGACTGGCCGTACGCCATTGTCATCGCTGACGATCAAGAGAATGACATTGGCCTGAACGCCATGCTGGAAATCCTTCATCGCGGTTTGGTAGAGGTGCGTCGAGCCGAATCGTCGTTTCAAGCAGAGGTGACGGCTCACACGCTGCCTTTGTTGATGGGTGTCGAAGTTGCCATGGTCGAGGACGAATTTGATGTCACGCTTTCCGAACCGATCGGCCGCGCCGCGCCCAACTATTGGTACGACGGTCTGAGCGTGGAGAATCCCGGACGCGTGACGCCGCGTATTGCGCTCTACAAGAACTACAACGCATCCATGGACGAGGGTTGGACACGCTGGATCCTCGACAAATGGCGTATTCCTTATATATCACTCGTCGATTCCGTGCTTCGCGGCGGCAACCTGCATCAACGATTCGATGCGATCATTATCCCGGATCAATCACCGAGGCAGATCGTTGAAGGACTGGGAGCCAACTACCCGGCACCGTATCGCGGTGGTATGGGGGAGCAAGGGCGCCAAGCGTTGGTCGATTTTGTGAACCAGGGCGGCACACTCGTGACGTTCAACAGCGCGAGCCAATTTGCGTTTGACCTTCCGGTGCGCAACGTGGTGGATGGATTGGACGTAGGGGAGTTCTTCGCGCCCGGGACGCTCTTCCGGTTGGAGTTGGACAAAGACCATCCCCTTACAGACAACGTGCCGAACGGGACCGCAGGTTGGTTTCAACGGAGCCCCGCCTGGGATCTGGAACCCGGTTCGGGATTGACCGCGGTCGCACGATATCCCAACAACCCGGAGGATGTGTTGCTTTCCGGCTGGGTGCTGGGTGAGCAAAGGATAGCCGGCAAAGCCGCGATGGTCGAAGCCAACGTTGGTCAGGGGCGAGTCGTGTTGTTCGGCATTCGTCCGCAGTACCGGGCGCAATCCATCGCCACCTATCCACTCTTCTTCAATGCACTGAAGGCACGACTCGGCACATGAATCGACCGCGGGTAGCTCCTGCACTAGCGACCGTCACGATCCTCGCGATATTGACGTTGTCAGGAGCTGCACGCGAATCGCCTACGCAGCTTGAGTCCGGTATCGACGGTCAGTACATCATCGACGTTTTGGGTCACGACCAAGAACGCCCGGACTATCTCCGCGCAATCGGTACGCCCGAAATCGAGCCGATTGAACTTCCTCCACCACCGATTGGTGAAGCGCCACCCATCGTGCGCGGCATTTATCTCAACGCATGGGTGTTTGGGGGTTCACGATTTTACGACCTAGTCGATCTCGCCGACACCACCGAGATCAACGCGTTTGTCATTGACGTCAAGGACGCAACCGGTCACGTCACGTATCGATCTGCTGTACCCACCGCAATTGCCGTCGGTGCAAACGGAGAATTGCGTACACGCAACGTGCAGCAACGACTCTCCGTGTTGCACGAGAAGGGTATTCATCCTGTCGCGCGAATCGTCGTTGCCAAGGACCCGCTTCTCGCGATGGGGAAACCCGGTTGGGCCATTGAGCATACGGACGGTGGCGTGTGGAAAGATCGTTTCGGCACAGCGTGGGTAGATGCGTATCGAGACTCCGTGTGGCTCTATGCTGCCGCGATCGCTGAAGAAGCTGTGCTGATGGGATTTGCTGAAGTTCAATTTGATTACATTCGGTTTCCCGATGAGTCCGCCCGCTTTATGGAGACTGCGCGCTTTCCCGCACGGCTTCCTGAAGAGTCGCGGCGCAACGGCGTGCGCCGCAACCTCGCCCTACTCGGCGAGCGAATTCGAGCAACCGGTGTTCCGTTTACCGTAGACGTGTTTGGACTAACGACGAGCACGACCGGTGATATGGGGATTGGTCAGGTATGGGAGGACTTAGCCACCGAAGCCGATGTCGTACTGCCGATGGTATATCCAAGCCACTACGGGCGCGGCGCGTACGGTTATGAGCGGCCGAACTACGAACCCTACGGCGTGGTGAGTCGAGCATTGGAGGACGGTTTGCTCAAGTCCGCGAATCTAGACAACCCGGCGAAGATCCGACCGTTTCTACAGTCGTTTAGTATACGACCGCCGCGTTACACCGCGGTTGAGATCCGGGCTCAGATTGATGCCGTGTACGATGCAGGCTTGACGGACTGGGTTTTGTGGAATGCGAGTGGACGGTACCCGGCGGATGCGTTTCTTGCCACTGTGCGCTAGATGTCAGCCTGTCAGACGAACATATAGTGGTTCGCTGGGCGCAAGGTTAGCGACCCCCGGCGGCATGATAGGCTGCGCTCAGGGCAGTCCATACAACCTGTGATGTGGAATCTTATCTT
>JAZDDC010000056.1:0-10477 GCA_036679565.1 Gemmatimonadota bacterium | reverse complement strand
GCCGCAAATGGGTTCTAGTGCAACCCCACCTCATTGAAGAGCCGACTCCAGGTGGAACCCCCTTCGGTTTGCAACAATTCACATACCCGTCGCCGCAAACGGTAAAGATCATTACCGGACATTCCCGCACAGCGCCCGGCGGAAGAACGCGAGACGCCGAAGCGTTCTGCATAGCTCCAGATGTACCAAAGTGTAAGTCGGTCAATGAGGCGTTTCGGCTTGCCAAGCGCGTCAACATCGAAATGACGCTGGATCGATCGGCTCGATAAACGCAGTTCGCGCGCAACGTCTGTGACCGAAGACCGAAGCCCAACGGTAAGCCGTCGCAATACGATACGACAGAAAAGTGGCAGCAGCACCGGAGCACCGGCAAATTCGATGGCGATGATCCGCATCATCTGTTCGGCCGGGACTTCCCGCATCAACCACATGACATCGGTCCGCACACCACGGATCTGGTCGTCGGCTTGGAGTTGCATCCGGAACCGCACGTTGGTCAGTTGGCCACATTGGGGAAGGAGTGAGAGGGCGTCCGGTCGTGCCGGAAGGTAGAAAAGAATAGGGATCCCCGGCCGAAATTCGCGCAGACAATCAATCCGATCCCGGACATGCCGGTCCCACGGTGCAAGATCATAGATCAGAGCCGAGAACCGTTGGCATTGTGAAGGCATGGTGAGCGTTTCGGGTGTGGTGTGGGCGACCTCCACCCCCGCCCGTTCCACAACCCGCCGGCATAGGCCGCCGGCCCATGGATCCCGGATGGCACATCCGATGGTCAAAGGTCTTGCAGTCCGAACCACTTCTGGTCCTCGCGTTTCGCGATGGGGTTTCCAGCGGGACTGGGTTTTTGACGGACAAGAACTGAAAAACGTGGTGCTGTGGGGGGCCGAACGACGCGTGGGAGTGAAAAGCCGTTCGTCCGATCCCGGAACCGGATGACATGAGGAAGGAGAACGTTACAAGCGGCAAAACATCCGTGTCGCGAATTGCCGATCTGATGACGGTTTTTGGCAGACTCGGCGACCCGCGGGGGGCGGGAGATTGGTGGTGTTTCACATGGGCGTGATCAACCACTATTTCAAGGAGTCGGGATGAAATCCTCCAAATGGAAAACGTTGTGGACAGGGTTGGGTACGGCACTGGCGCTCACAGCGTTGCCGTTTACGATGTCAGCGACGAACACGAACGGTGAATTCGCTATGGAGTTCGGATCGAATGTGGCGTGTGCCGAAGGGCAGGACTGCTGCATGGAGATTGGTATGATGTGTGTTGGAAGACCGAACTGGGGGTACTGCGACCTTTAATGACATCAACATTTGAACCGAAAAGGGGGGCCCGTGGTTCGCTCTAGACTCTTGGCCTTAGGACTTGGCCTCGGCCTCGGTGCCGTTGGCTTTTCATCCGTCAAAGCTGTCCGCAGCCATGTTACCACAGCGACTGACGAACTCGATCACGGCCCGTTAACACCTTTTCCATTGGTGGGAGAGGTGCTGACGGATCCCCTAGCGTTGTCCATACCCACCGAAATAGCGGTGGTAGGTGCTCACATTGTCGTCGTTGACATTGCCTCGGATTCCGCACTTCACGCGGTGAGTCGCGGCTCCGGCGATGTGGTGACCTCATTCGGTAGGCGCGGATCTGGCCCGGGCGAACTGGAAGGCGCCTGGTCAATTGATCCGGATCACAACAACCCCGCCGGGTTCTGGGTATACGACCTCGCTCTGAAACGAGCGTTGTTCGCAGACCTCGACACCAACCTCGCAAAGCCCATAGCGTCAGATCGCTACGTCAATTTTTTGAACGCCGGAGCCACATTGACGGGACCGGTGAAAGACCACTCCAATAGATGGGTAAGCTTGGGCCTTTATGAAGACGGCCGATTTGGCACATTTTCCCCGACTGGTGAACGGCTATCGATAGCAGGGGTGGTTCCGGGACCACCTGATGCGCCGGTCCTTACCAGGCAACAGGTTTATCTCTCGACACTCGTTGCGCATCCCAACCGGGAACGCTTTGCTGCGTTGACACGCTACGCAAATAACGTTGAGTTGTTCATGCCTAACCAGAACCTCATCGAGATGAAAGAAGGGCCGTTATTCGTTGATCCAAATCCTCCGTCAAGGGGAGAAACGCGGTTCGGATACATTGACGGAGGTGCGTCCCACGAAAACATCTTCGGTCTGTTTTCCGGAAGAACGCGAGAAGGCTTCAAGGACCGCGCGAACTTTGCCCACTTCATCCACGTTTTTAACTGGAGCGGCGAGTTAGTACAGGTCTTCGAATTGGACCACGACGCCCTGGCCGTCGCCGTCGATCGGCACGGCCGCGATCTTTACACCCTGAGACACGATCCCTTTCCGGCAATAATGCACCACCGCTTGCCAGTTTCGTTCGAGAAATTGGCGGTGGCGCCTGTTACGGAGCAATCAGAGCTGAAGAATTGACGCTCCGCAGCTGTTGTAGGACGGCAAGCTGACGAGGAATCTCGGCGAAGGAGCTGGATCGAAACTGCCTGTTCGTGACCGGATCCACAACGAAAAAATCCGGCGTTCGCCGCGTCGCAAAATAGCGTGCTGCACTGGCGTAGACATCGTGAAACCACGTTAATGTAGACGTCTCGTTAATGACAGATTCAAAACGCGGGTTGGGTACTTGGCTGGTCAGCACAATCACTCTCACGCCGTCTTTTTTGACCTTCTTCGCGAGAACGTTCAATAAATCGACGATCTCGCTATGCGTCTCACCACCAACTAACCATACGAAAGCGAGCACCGTTAAGTCCGAACCCATCGCTTCACTAAGGTATTCGGTCTGGCCGCCAGGGTTTAGAACGCTGTCCCCTTCCATTTGTGCAAGAACGGCAGATTCTTGAGCGACCCAATATCTCATCGTCGAGTCTGCCGCCGTTACATAGCCGTCCCACCGTTCCCCCACCAGTCGTCGCCCCCAGGTCTCGATCGATTTCGATGCGGTTCCAACGGCTCGGGAGTCCACGTATGTTCGCGAAAACAATTGGGCTGCCGCGACGCTATCACCAAGTGCGAGTCTGGCACGAGCCGCAGTCGTAAAAGCCTCAACGTCCCAACCACTTTGAACAGCATGATCGACATACGAAAGCGCTCCTCGATAATCTCCGTTGTCGAGTAACGCTCTACCGAGTAGCGAGGCGATGTGCCGCTGCGAACTGGCTAAGTTGCGAGCGTGCTGAGACACCTTATGTGAAAGCGGGCGGTCGCGAGACCAACTGCGTGTAACCAGTGCAAGCGCAGTTCTTAGTTCGTCAATGGCTTCCGATCGGGCACCTTCCACGCTCGTGAGCCGACGGGCGACGTTGACTCGTTCCCACGGTTTCAGTTCGATCAACCTAGCCGCCCAAACTACGGATGCGCTGTCTAGGTGCTTCTTCGCGGCGAGGTAAAACGCCGGTGTTGCGATAGTATGCCTCGGACCCACTATGTTCCACAATGCATCGAGTGTCCGCAGGACTAAGTTAACATCTGATGAATCAGGCTCTGCCATAACCTCCCGTACGAATTGCTGCACGGCATAGTGAGTCGCAGGCGCCCGACCTAAGGCCCGGTCACGCCAGAGCTGGTTTTTTTCTTGATCTTGCAGACTGAACGTCCACCAAAACATCTCACTGACCCATTCGGGTGGACTGTCGTCGCTAAATTGGGAGGCAAGCCGCCCAAAGATCGGTGCTTGCACACGAACAAGGCTGTCCATGACAGCTTGACCAAAATTCGGCGCAAACGCGAGCAGATCCGACCACACGCTCGGTTCGTTCGGATAAAGCCTCGTCGCGCTGTCAGCCAACGCGAAACCACGATCCATCCAGTTACGCCGGAAGTAATCGAACTTCTGTTGCCTCAGAGCTTCAAACGTCGGTCGGTTGCCATCATGCGCCGAAACCGTCCAGCCCTCGATACCACCGAGGTCTATGACTTCGCCGTCCAACGACTCAATAGCGAGTTCCGCGTAAGCAAAATCCTCCGGCAAACGGAATACACCACGATACGTCCCGCGCTTGGAAAGCTCCAACGTATCAAGCGTCAACAACCGACTTGATTCATCCCACGCCGGCTCATTGGCGTGAAAGAACTTGGCCCGCACCACCACACCGTCAGGAGAACGCAACAACGGGGTCGCCCGGTATTCAATCTCGATGAGGTCGCCGGCCTCGGGTCGCGCCGGCGTAATCTCCAGCGCACTGGATTCCGAAACCACTTCTGGCGCGGTTGCGATGATCAAGACCACCGTGGCAGCTATGCCGACGGCAACCATCACCCACCGAGGCTGAACTCGCACGGGAGGGTCGGGCACGAACTCGCTCGGGTCCGGCAAAATCGCACCACCCCCATTTGTGCTGGCGTGGAGGATCTTCCATAACAACTGTTTCGGAACCTCCGGTTGGCGGAGCCGCATTGCTTGTTTCGTCAGTCGGCGGATGTCACCAACCGCTCGGCGGCAACGCCCACAGACGGCGAGGTGCTTCGCGACATTGCGACGATCAGACTCCGACAACTCCCGGTCGGCAAACCGATTGAGTGTCGAATCGCGAGGATGAAAAAACTTTATCAACGTCATACGAGGTCACGCATTCGGCGACGGGCACGGTACAGACGAACCCGAGACGTCTCCGCCTCGATACCAAGCAACTCAGCAATTTCGGCGTGTGAATACCCCTCTACCTCTTTGAGGACATAGACAATCCTGAGTATTTCGGGAAGTTGCTTTATCCCGTGTTCGAGGGTGAGTTGGAGCGTTGGATCGAAAGTCCTGGTCTTCAACAAGACACCACCGTCCATGCCCAAACCCACTTCGCTTCGTTGCTTGCTTTTGCGCAACTTCATAAGAGCCGTGTTGAGCGTGACCTTCCTCAACCATGCCTCCAGGCTACCGCTACCACGGTAGGTCCTGAGAGAATGCGGAAGGCCAACAAAAACGTCTTGCGCAACATCGTCGGCATCAGCTTCCGATCGTAACAATCGAAGGGCTATCTGATAAACGGACGTGATATACCGCTCGTACAGTGTCGTGAGGGCGGACTGGCTTCCGCTGGCGATTTGGCGTGCGAGCGCCAAGTCGCTGGGTTTCGTGCTGTCGTCTTTGGTTTTTCGACGGTGTCTCATCGGCTTAAACACGCTCCAACGCGCAACCCAGACGGCATCTCGCCCGGTCCAACCACGTGTCCTGTATGTGATTATGCCATTTAACACCGGCCCTGGCAACACGACCGCGGTCATCGCCGAGCCCCGAACGATTTCAAAGCCAGGACGATGAGGGCCACACATTCCGTTTGAATCGGCTTCACAAGGAAGTCGTCTGCGCCCTGCTCGAGCGCATAAGCGGCGTTCGCCAAATCTTCCACTTTCCCCCCGCGCACCAGGGCGACAACCCGAATCGAGGGTTGGTCACGATGGACACGCCGAATCGTCTCCAGCTCGCATTTGGCGGTCACATCACAGAAAAGCCAATCGAAACTAGCCGCGGGTAACAAAGACAGCATGTGCTGACCGTCACCTTCGAGCCGCGCCCGAAAGCCAAGTCGCCGAAGGGTCGTTGCAAGCCCCCAAGCGTCCCGTAAATCACCGTCAATGACGAGTGCCCGCGTGCCGGAGAGCAGCATCCGGCGCCCGGTGCGCGACCCTATTTCCATGACCATGTCGGCCTCGGCCCATTCGCGCGAAATACTGGCCGCGACAGGGCATCAACATTGGGCGGCTAACCGTACCAAAACGGGTTAGCCCGGAACGGTTGGCGTCCTACCACCACACCGTTCGCTAGCAGTCAGATGCTCAAGACGGCGTCGATGTTACATCCTCACCGGCGGATTTCACTGAGTTTTGGAATCGGTAGATGTAACAAAAGGACCTCGGGGCGCACCTAATCGTGGCGACGTGTGCGAAATCCGGACAAGCCGGATGAAGCACGTCAATCAACACCGGGCCGGTGGGCGGGATCGGGCAATATCGAACCCCGAAAACACGAAGTGGCCCATATAAAGGAAATAGCCATGCGAGTAGAAGTGGTATTCGAGCAGTGCCGACACAATCCCAAAAGCCTGTCACACAAAACGTCATTCCACTACGCGGTGCTGTCGTTTTCACTTACAATTGACGGCACGCGACACAACCACCTAACCTGCCTCGTTCAACATCCGCACAACACCGCAGAATCCAACCTGATTATATCGGCCCCCGCCGCATACTCAGGGCCCTTTGACCTCCTGTTGTTCCGGGCGTGCGCCCAGGACTACTACGAACTATGCAAAACGGCGGCCCCCGGTAAAACCGGTAAGACGGACCGAGTCGTTGTCCGCCAGAAGGCATACTCGTTCGAAACGGACGGTTAGAACCGGGGTATCACTTCCGCCAGTTGCAGGGCGCCGCGGTGGTGGGGATTGCCCAACACCCTCCCCGCGGCGACAATACGTTCGTTCAACCAAGGGGAATCAATGCAGTTAAGAACCCTCATCTTCCCGTTGCTTCTCGTGGGATGCACGGAAGCGTTTAGTGCCCATCCGCAGGTGGTGGCGCGAATGGAAGATCAGGAATTGCCCGTCCGCCGCCTCGCAGAGCTGATGGTCTTGGCGCAGCCCCTGCCACTCACCGAAGAGGTCGGCCGGGAACTCGCCCGGTACTGGGTGGACGTGGCGGCGTTTGCCCACCGGTTGGCAAGCGGAGACTCGCTGTGGGACAGTTCGTTTGTCCGCGAAGCGATGTGGCTTAACCTACAGCAGCTGTCGATTGCACGTTTTCGCGATTCCTTGGCGCGGGAAACACTGCTCGTGACCCCCACCACAGTGGATAGCGCCTACAGGGTAGGCGAAGAGCGTATCGT
Source organism: Gemmatimonadota bacterium (assembly GCA_036679565.1). GTDB lineage: Bacteria > Gemmatimonadota > Gemmatimonadetes > Gemmatimonadales > GWC2-71-9 > JAZDDC01. The sequence goes on along the minus strand of JAZDDC010000056.1, from coordinate 3,634 downwards.
CGCGCACGTACTCAAGTCGGTCCCAACCGGCTCTTCCATTGAGCAACGACGGGAACAACGGGCCGCGGCCGAAGCGATTCGAGAAGGACTCCGCAATGGTGGTGGGTGGGACACTGCAAACGCCCTGAGCGACGATTCGATCGCTATCGCAACCAACGGCAACCTCGGCATCTTGCGACGAGGAGTGGCACTGCCGCGGTTTGAAAACGCCGCATACGCCCTCGACCCTGGCTCCATCTCCCCGGTCGTCGAAACACAATTTGGCTATCACATCATTTTCCGTCCTCGCCTCGAGGACGTTCGCGGGCAGTTTACCCAGTTTGTCGAACAAGAACTGCGAGCGCGTTTCGACTCCACGTACGACGCCACACTCACCACTGCGTTAAACATCCGCGCCAATCGTCAGACACCCATCAGACTGCGTGACATCGCCACCGCGCCGTTTGGTAATCACAATGCAAACGATGCGGTAGTGACGTATGACGGCGGGAAGGTTACGTCGGCCAGATTCGCTAAATACCTCCGGATGCTTTCCCCCGAAACGCACAGAGATATGACAGTCGGCGGCGCGCAACCGCTGTCGGAATTCGCGGTTGGTGTTGCATTACAAGAGATCATGGTGGCGAAGGTAGACAGCGCCGGGATGCACACCAGTGACAGCGTCGTGGCTGCGGTGATAGATTCCTACCACCGGGAACTGGTAAGTCTGTGGACCCGGCTTGGTATTCTGCCAGATTCGGTGTTGGCGGCGGGGGAAAATCCGAGCGAAAACGCGTCACGCCTAGTCAACGGATATTTGGACGCCGCCGTGTCGCGACAAAAACAGATGACTCCCCTCCCGCCGTTTCTCGCGGCTCACATCCTCGAAGGAGTGCAGTGGGAAATCGATCCGCGCGCACTCGCCGCCAGCGTCCAGATGGCTCTACGGCTTCAAGCCGGGGCCACCTCCATTGGCTCGGTCGATAATCCATAAACCTTCATTCCACCGTTGCGCAATCTTCGCAATGCTTTGGGGACTTGCGTGTCGCGGCGACACATCCGATACGGTTATGGGAGAACCTGGCACCGCTCTTGGCAATCTCGCGGAATCCGAACGGGGTCGCTTCCTATTCGGCAAAGCACTCTTCGATAGACTCACGACACCGGAAGAAGGGCTCGGCCCGTTGTTCAACGAGGCGCGTTGCGTCTCGTGTCACGACATTCCCGCAAGTGGTGGTTCGGGACCACCACTCGTTCGGAAGGCCACCAGTTTCGCCAACGGCGTCTGCGATCTTTTGGAAGATCTTGGTGGGGATAATGTTCAACGACGTGCAACCCCTCTGCTCCAAGCTATGGGAATCGAGGCGGAACAGATTCCACGTACGGCAACGGACACCGTGTCGGTCACCGCACCTTCCCTATTCGGATTGGGCTTGGTCGAGGCGATTCCGGACGAAACGCTGTTACGGTATGCCGATCCCGACGACGTCGATGGCAACGGTATTTCTGGTCGGGTTGGAAGGACCGTTGCGGGGAGGGTAGGACGTTTCGGCCGAAAGGGAGAAATCGCGACCATCCGAGATTTCGTGGACACGGCGCTCCGCTTCGAACTCGGATTGACGACCGTGGCACATCCCGTTGAAGAAACATTGAACGGCATTGCGCTCGATCCAATGACCGACCCGATGCCAGACCCTGAAATCGACGATCGAGGGCTAAATGCCCTGACGGACTACAGTCGGTTCCTTGCGGCTCCGTCGCGGGAAACGCAACGTACCGCCGCCGGTCGCGACAGCGTAACATCAGGTGATCGGATTTTTCGTGACATCGGATGTGCCGATTGCCATACACCAGTGCTTGCGACGGGCTCCCACGAGGTTTCGGCACTTCACGAACAACCGGTACCGTTGTACTCCGATCTACTGTTACACGATATGGGGCCGGAGCTTGCTGACGTTTGTGGCGAGCAAGCGAGTCCATCGGAGTACCGGACTGCCCGACTCTGGGGGTTGCGGTTCCGATTAACTCTCCTCCATGACGGCCGAGCCGCGACCCCCGCGGAGGCCATCATGTCTCACGGCGGCGAAGCCTCGACGGCCCGAACACGTTTTCAGGGACTGAATCCAACCGATCGTGCGTATCTCCTGAGGTTTCTCGATTCCTTATGAGCTACAATACCGGCTGGAACGTGTTTTGCGATATACGTCACAGATATAAATACCTTGGCCCGACACCCTTAGGCCTTGGTTACGCAAAAACCACACGAGACGGAACTCAAAAAGGTGACAAACGCCATGCGACAGGACCGCGGCGATAACTTGCTGGAATCTCTGCTTTCAGCGAGACCAAAAATAAAAATTTTTCGAGCCCGGGACGGTTTGTACTATTTCAGGCTCTACGATTACAGCGGGGACGTGTTACTCACCAGCCAAGGGGCCGCCACGGAAGCTGATTGCCGAGGGAACATGGAGGCGGCTCGGAGCCTGGCGTCCAGTGATGCCAGTTTCAAACATCACTTAACAAAAGACTCCAAGTTCACGTACTTCTTGATGGGACCGGCGCGGAAAGTATTGGCCGTCGGCGCAATGTATCCAACCGTCAGGGACTGCGACGACGCAATCCGTACACTCAGGCACGCAATGGAAGGTTCAGTTGTCGAAGGACCCGCAGCACCGCAGACGTGACGGTTTCATAGGTCGTCCTCGATGACCACGCTTTGAAGACAACCCTCACAGTGAAACTCCCACACATCGTGCCGGCCGCAACGGCCCCCGGCGGGGAGGTTGGACGTGAGTTTCTCACCGCAACGCGGGCAGGGCGGGGTGGCGCCATCCTTCGCAACCAACTTCCTGATCCGGTCTGTCTCGTCCTGCGAAAAATGTCCGCGAATGGGGTGACTCCCGGTAAACGACATCTCCGAACCTCCGGTCATCTTTATGGGTAAACTCCCACCTGACTCTCAGATTTGCCAAAACCGTGCCAAACGGTTTCACATCATGCCGCTGATGACCGTACCGCTTTGTTTTTCGGTCAACGCAAGCGGACGTTGCACCACCGGACACTCGTCAGCCACCGGTTCTACCTCGTGGAGCGCCGGCGTGCCCTCCGTCCGATAAAACAACCCGGTGTAGATGGTGTCACCCCACTTCATCGCCTTCTCACACGCAGTTTTCCAGTCCGATGGATCGTGGTTTTCGTCTTCCAAACGCCGAACACGCTTTTTGAAAAACGGAAAATCATTTTCATGGTTAAAAGTTACACATGGGCTGAATACATCAATCAACGCAAAGCCCCGATGTCGCATTGCCGCCGTGAGCAATGACACCAGGTGTTTTGGGTCTCCGCTAAAGCCGCGTGCAACGAACGTAGCACCGTTCATGATGGCCGAGGTAATCGGATTGATGGGCGGCTCCACACTACCAAACGGGGTACTCTTGGTCTTCATGCCAAGTCGGCTGGTAGGTGAGACCTGGCCGGTAGTCAGCCCATAGATCTGATTGTTCATCACGACATACGTAAGATCGACGTTCCGCCGGGCGGTATGAGTAAAATGATTCCCGCCGATACCATAACCGTCCCCGTCTCCTCCGGTCACGATGACATTTAACTCGTGATTTGCCATCTTGGCGCCTGTCGCAACTGCCAGGGACCTGCC
>JAZDDC010000559.1:0-6564 GCA_036679565.1 Gemmatimonadota bacterium | reverse complement strand
GCGGCATACTCGGCCGTCAATCAGGGACACCGCCACCCCGCCATTCTTAAGGCCGCTCGTGAGCAGTTGGATCGACTCACCCTTACGTCACGCGCGTTTCACAACGACCAAATGGGGCCCTTCTTACAGGATCTGTGTGAATACACCGGATTCGAAAAGGCTTTGCCAATGAACTCCGGCGCGGAGGCCGTCGAAACGGCAATCAAGGCAGTGCGTCGGTGGGGCTACTGGAAAAAGGGCGTCGAAGCGGACAAGGCCGAGATCATTGTTTGCGAGAACAATTTTCACGGTCGAACCACCACGATTGTAGGGTTTTCGACCGAAACGGCCTATCTCGATGGTTTTGGTCCGTTCACGCCCGGGTTCAAATCGATCCCATACGGTGACATCGACGCCCTGGCTGCAGCGATCAACCAGAACACCGTGGCGTTCCTGGTAGAGCCGTTACAGGGTGAGGGCGGCGTCATCGTTCCGCCAGACGGCTTTCTCAGCGGTGCCAAGTCACTCTGTTCAGACAACAAGGTGTTGTTTGTGGCCGACGAAATCCAGACAGGCCTCGGCCGTACGGGCAAGCGGTTTTGTTGCGACTGGGAAAATGTTACACCGGACGTCATGCTTGTAGGCAAGGCGTTGAGCGGAGGCTTTTATCCCGTTTCGGCAATGTTGTCTCAGGACGAAGTCATGAGTGTTTTCCGACCGGGAGATCATGGCTCGACTTTCGGTGGCAATCCACTCGGCGCCGCGATCGCTCGCGCGGCATTGCATGTGATTCGAGAGGAAAAACTCGCCGAGCGCGCACTGGAGTTGGGGAATTGGTTCATGGACGAACTAAGGAAGTTGGACTCTCCGTACATCGAGGAAGTCCGTGGTAAAGGTCTCATGGTCGGTGCGGTCGTCAAGCGCGAGCATGGCACGGCTCGCCCGTTTTGCGAAGCTTTGATGAAACGCGGCGTCTTGGCCAAAGAGACACACGAACAAGTCGTTCGTTTTGCGCCACCACTCGTCGTGTCCAAGGAGGACCTTGGGTGGGCACTTGAACAAGTACGCGAGGTGTTCAGTGCCGTAAGCAACGTGGCCTAGTCCCGTGATGGGTGGACTTCTTCGGGCGGTTGCGGAGGTGGATGCACCACGGCATCTTCCACCGCCCGAAGCTAAACATTCACTCTTCAAGGACGAACGGGTATGTCAGTCGCAAAAGTTACGGAAATCATCAGTGGGTCCAGCAAGAGTTTTGAGGACGCAGTCGAGACGGGAATCAAACGAGCCAACGAAACCCTCGACGACATTCAGACCGCGTGGGTTAAGGACATGTCCGTGACGGTAAAAGACGGCAAGGTCGATGAGTACCGCGTGGCGCTCAAAGTCACTTTTGTTCTCAAAGGATGATCGACGTTGGGTCGAGGCGGTGGGGAGGTACGAAAGACTTCGTGCCCTCCCTTCCCCACGACATCTTACTCCGCCCGCAATGCTTCCATTGGGCTTACACGACCGGCGCGACGCGCAGGCAGATAGGCAGCAACGAACGAAACTCCGGCGAGTATCAACGGAATCACTACGAGTGTAACGGTGTCCAATCCCCGAACACCTAAGAGAAATCCCTCCACGAAACGCCCCACGCCAACCGACAACGCCAGACCAACCAGACCGCCTACCGCAACGAGCATCATGCCGCCACGTACGACCAACCATGTGACGTCATGCGCTTGAGCGCCCAGTGAGATACGGATACCCATCTCACGCGTGCGGCGTGAGACAGCGAAACTCACAACACCATATAAACCGATCGAAGCGAGCACGAGCGCAAGGCACGCGAAAACGGTGAATAACATCGCAGCCATCTTCGGGAGATAAAGGATGACGTCCATGTGTTGTTCAAGGGTCCGTGCGTCGGTTATGAAGAGACCCGGATCTACTCCAATCACCGCGGCACGACCGGCAGCAACCAGCTCCGGCGCCGGCAAGTTTCCTTTAATGACCGCCTGCATCGCCGACGACGGGTATTGCTGGAACGGCAGATAGATATACCATCGCGGAGACTCTCCCAACGTCCGCACCTTGGCGTTTGCGGCCACGCCAACGACCCGTATATCGGTGGTTGGATCAGACTGCGTCCGAATGAACTGTCCGACGGCTTCCCGATCCGGCCAAAACCGGCTCGCGGCTACTTGGCTTACGATCGCCACGGGCGGCGCGCCCACACGGTCAGATTCGGTAAACGAACGGCCGCGCAGTATCGAGATGCCAATCACCTCGAAGAATCCGGGCCCGACCGAAGCCGACTGCACGATATCGAACTCGTCGGAGCCAAAGAGGTCCGACCCGGGCACGGAGAAACGGCGGCCACTATTCCAAACATCCAATGGCAGACGCTGCGTCATTGCCACTTGGGTAACCGTCGGTAAGTCCCGTGCTGCGGTCCATAGCCTTTGGTAGAGTGCCCGGTACTCTTCTGGGGGGTACCCGCTACCACGGGCGTCTACGCTCACGATGGCTGCCGGTTCCTGTGAAAAGCCAAGATCGACAACCAAGGCCCGCACCAACCAAGAGCACCAGGGACAGGGACATTTGCGCCGCGATGAGTACACTCCTGAGGTTGACCTTTCGGTTCGTGCTGAGTCCACTGCCGGCTTCCCCTCGCAACGTGTCCGCGAGGTTCGCATTCGAAGACTTGAGGGCGGGCGCAAGCCCAAGGAGGATGCCGGCCAATGTGGACATGCCAAACGTAAAGAGCAGAACACGCCAATCAATTCCCACATCCAAATCTACTGGTATGGCAAAGTCAGGTATGAGACGAAGCATCAACTGCACGATGCCACTGGCCAACACGACACCGGCTAAGCCACCAAGCAATGCCAGCAGTACGGACTCGGTGAGTAACTGACGTATCACCGCTATTCGGCTTGCTCCAAGCGCAAGTCGGAGAGCCATCTCCTTGCGTCTGTCAGTGGCACGCGCAAGCAAGAAACCGGCGAGGTTTGCGCACGTGATCACGAGAACCAAACCGACCAACCCCACCAGCAAAATACTGATCGCGCGAATCGCAGCATCGAGACCAGGGTGTATGATGATATCGTCGAGCGCGGTAGCATCGAAGGTGTGAAAACGTTGGGACCGACCGCCTTGGGCATCTACCCGGTCTGCCAAACTGTTAATGACGATATTTGCCTGCTCCACCGACATGTCCGGTTGAAGCCTTGCCGTAGCGCCGCGGTCGTTGTTATCCAGACCGCCTGGAGACACGTGGCCTTCCATGCTCATTGGCAACCAGATGCTTGGAGAAAAACCGGGCGCCTTCCCACGAAACGCTGGTGTGATGACACCGATAACGGTATAGGGACGCGCATTAACTCGCAGCGTTGAACCGATGACAGCGGGATCGGCACCGAATCTGTTCCGCCAGAACGCATGGCCCAAAACAACAACGGGATGTGTTTCCGGCGTTTCATCTTCTTCGGGAAGAAACGTTCGCCCCACAACGGCCGGCACGCCAAGTACGTCAAAGTAGTTGCCGTTCACAATTTCCGCATACACGGTTTCTTCAGGGCCGTCCAGACCACCCACGCGGCCAACGAACTGCTTGTACGATGTGATCCCGGAGAACACGTCTCGTCCGTGTTCTAAAAAGTCGTCATAGTCCCGACGGCTGATAAACGAGAAATTGCCCGCGCGATATACGCGTGAAATTTCGACGAGCCGCGATGACTCGGCGTAAGGTGGGGCATGAAAGAAAACTCCGTTGACGAAACTAAAAAGCGCCGTATTGGCTCCGATACCCAAAGCCAAAGTGAGAATCGCCACGACCAGAAACCCCGGGCGTTTTCTCAGCGAGCGAACCGCAAAGCGGATGTCGTTGATCCACTGGTCCATCGAGCCTCCCTTGCTCCTCGTTTTTCTGCGTACCGCGGTCAAGACGCCCGTAGGAACTACTCGTTTCACGGCGGCCGAGGAGACCGACCGCACACGCGCGATGGCGTTGCTCACAGCACTCCGTCGATTGCTGATTCGATCTAGTTCATCAATGAATTCGGACGTCGTAGGCCGGTGACGACACTCCAGAGACATTGCCCGTTCGATCAACCGCCCAACACCAGCTGGAATCTCAGGGACAATCCTGCGCACACTTGGAACCACCGTTGTAAAACGTTGCGCAACGATCTCCATCGTGGTCGTTCCCTGAAAAGGCGGTTCTCCGGTCAACACCTCGTAAAACACACAACCCAAGCTGTAAACGTCGGCGAGTCCATCGACCTCTTCGCCAGCAACTTGTTCGGGGCTCACATAGGCTGGCGTGCCGGCCGAGGAGTCGATCTCATCGCGGCTCGCCCACGAAAGTGCCTCGAGGTGAACCGTCTGCGAGATTCCGAAATCGGCGAGGTAGGCATGATTCTCTGCTAACAAGATATTGGCAGGCTTGACGTCGCAATGAACTATGCGCTGCTCGTGTGCCGCGTGGAGCGCTCGGGCCACGTCTCGAATGATTGGCACCGCGTCACCAAGTGGTGGCGTGCCTTTCCGGATCCGATCACGAAGTGATCCGCCACGGATGTACGGCATGACATAAAACGGGTATCCCACGGCCTCATCAGCGTCGAGCACCGTCAGAATGTTGGGGTGTTCCAGTCGCGTCGTGAAGCGTATCTCACGAAGGAACTGTTTGACCCCAATACCGCTCACCGCCTCCGGTGACATGACCTTGACGGCAACCAACCGGCCCAATTTGACGTCACGCGCCAAGTACACCGTTCCCATCCCGCCATGGCCCAACTCACGGTCGATTACATAACGATCATGGACTGCGGCCTGGAAATCAGCACCCGACTGATGCGTCCACGCGTCCCCGTCGATTACTTCAAACAAGTCATCGAATGGGAGGCCGAGACCCTCCAGCAGTTTGTCCCGTGTCCTGGGTGACAAGAACGGGTGTTTTCCGTTCACGATCTCCGACAGGTGCCCTCGCGACAGGCCAAGTCTCATCGCCCAGTGATTTTGAGTGATATGACTCCGAGCGATTTCTCGGCGGAGTCGGTCTCGTTTTAGCTTGACCCGCATAAACCGTGATTCAAGGAGAGAGTCTGCATACATAACGCATCCCTCGCCAGCGAGTTTGCCTCAAGACGAAAAAAGTGTTCGAGACTGTTCGAAAACGGGGCTTTGCGGCATTACATTCGGAAAACTGTGGCGGTGCCGAGCCGGAGATGGCCTGGTATCGGCCAATAGGCAAGAACGGTCACTAGCCCGCCACGCCATGGGTCGTCATCTTACATTTGACTGTCGTTGGACCCCTCAAATTGCTAATAGGCTATTTAATGAATACGCGGAGGACTCGATCAATGGCGCGTGGAGCCTGGATTCGACGAGCTAGCGTCATCGGACTAGCCCTGGCCATAACGGCCTGTGAGGACGCTTTTGAGCCCCCCACAGAGTTGATTTTGTTGGAAATTGTCCCGACGTTGCGAGGGCCTGCGGCCGCATTCGCCCGCGCCGCCGAGAACTTACGCATACTCATTGAAATACAAACTGCCGGCGGGTTCTCGATCGTCGCAGATACCACAGTGGCCATTGACCCCGTGACAGGCCAAGCAAACGCCGACGTCCAGGTTCCACTTATCCAGGACCCGCAGACCTATCGTGTCACGCTCCAAGCACTCCAATCGGACGGAAGCGTCCTTTTTGCGGGCATGAGCGAAGTCACGATAACTCGGGCCGAGGCCGACAATCCAATCACCGTAGACGTACCAGTCGTGTACGCCGGACCGCCGTTCGCACAACTCGCAATAACGCCTCGCGATACTGTCGTTCAAGCCGGCGCCAACTTTACACTGGTCGCTTCCGCAATCGACAGCTCGGGTTCTACTACAACACCGGCTCCGCTCGTAACGTTCTCGTTACTCAACCCCGCCGATTCGGCGTTCATGACGATCGATGCTACCGGCGCGGTGGTTGTTTCGCCTAGCGTTTTTGCGGCGGAAGTCGTCGTGCAGGCTACAACGCCAGACAGCGTCATCGATCACGCGTTGATTCAGATCGGAGATTTTCCACCTGTCCGCAGGCAGTGGGTGGTGAATCCCGCTGCGGCGCAACCATGGCCAACCCAATTCGGGACGGACACCTTCCCGTTCGCGACAATCAGCCGAGGCATACAACGAGCACAAATTCGCGACACGGTGTTCGTGGCTGTGAGTACGTATTTGGAAACCATAACCGGAATCCGTCCGGTTGTTTTGCTCGGTGACTCGAGCATCGCCGGTGTACCAACAATAAGCTCGCCGACGCGGAATACTATTACCTCGCCCACCGGCCCAGTTGAGATCAAACGGATGCGATTTCAGGGCGCAAATGCGGGGTTAACCGTCCGTGCGACAGCTTTGAACATTACCTCGACCCAGTTTCAGGATATCACTGGTACGGCGTTGTTCGTCACGCAGTCTGGTTTTACTACAATCGACGGAATAATGATCAGTCAAATAGGGGGTGGTTCAACTGGGCGTGGTATTCAAATGTTTTCCAGCGCGTCCCTCACGTTACGCAACGCCGTCATCAATGGCACGGACGATGCCGGCATAC
>JAZDDC010000558.1:0-2370 GCA_036679565.1 Gemmatimonadota bacterium | reverse complement strand
GCTTCAGGTGTTCACACGCTGGTACGGGTTTGCGCTGACGTTCCCGCATACGGAGATCTACGAAGCACCCGAGATCCGATAGCCGGTGCGGGCGCGCAGAAGAACACGTTTTCCGTCCCATCAATAACCTAACGTTTTGATCCAGACACGTGTCAGTCCGTACATGAACCTACGTGTGTGCGACCGCGGCTTAGGACCGCATAAGGAGATATCTGGTTTATGATATCGAGAATTGTGTTCCGAGGGTTGATTCTTGGACTCCTTCTGGTGGCAAGTCGTGATCCGCTGGTGGCACAGGCGCAGCGCCGTACCATTCAAGGCGTCGTGCGTGACTCCGCGAGCGGCGAGACACTACCGTTTGCCACTATCACGATCGCGGAAATGGGCGTGCGGACCGCGTCCAATCGCGACGGCTTTTTCAGCGTCGTCTCGGCTCCGGCAACAAGTTTCACCATTCGTGTTACGTCAATTGGGTACCGGGCCATGGACTTCGCCGTGTCCGCCGGCATGGCAACTGACGGTCCCATCTTCGTTGATCTGGTCGCGATTCCGTTCCAGCTGGAAGAGATCGAGGTCGTTGCCGACGATTACCGGATGGTGAAGACGAGCGAAGGCGTCAGCAAAATTACCGCTTCGCCTCGCGATCTGGCCAACCTGCCGACGATCGGTGAAGTCGACATCTTCCGCTCGTTGCAATTGCTGCCGGGCATCAGCGGGACAAACGAGAGTTCGTCCGGGTTGTACGTCCGGGGCGGCACGCCAGATCAGAATCTCGTGCTGCTCGACGGCATGACAGTGTATCACGTCGATCACTTCTTTGGTTTCTTCTCGGCATTCAATGCGGACGCCATCAAAGACGTGCAGGTGTACAAGGGCGCCTTTCCCGCTCAGTACGGCGGACGCATCTCTAGCGTTGTCGACATGACCGGAAAGTCCGGCGACCCCAACAGTGCTCACCTTACCATGGGTGCAAATCTACTTAGCTCACAGATGTCAGCGCAGATTCCGTTGTTTGGTAAGGGTTCGTTCGTGTTTACGGCGCGCAGGTCATACACAGACGTACTGCAGACCGGTCTGTTCAACAGCATCTTCGACATGTTCAACACTCAGGATTCGGGAGCGACGCAGGCTGGTCCTGTTGGAGTCGGTGGTCGGGGCGGAAGGCTCGGTGGAAGGTTCGGAGGTCAATTCGCCAACGCAGATTTCACGACGTTCCAACCGGATTTCTATTTCTACGATCTCAACGCCAAGTTGACCTACAATCCGTCGATCCAAGACGTCATGTCGGTGAGTTTGTACAATGGACAGGACTACCTAGACAATTCTCGGTTGCAAAGTCAAAACCTAACGACGCAGGGCACGCAGCCAACGCGAGTAGTCAACAACGACGTCGCTGATCTCACCGATTGGGGGAACAAAGGGATTAGTGCAAAGTGGGCGAGACAGTGGCATCCCCAGTTCTATTCAAACGCGCTGGTCGCATACTCAGAGTACTTCAGCGATTACACTCGGAACTCTAACTTTGAAACGCGGGACGCTGATACCGATTCTCTCCTCCTCAGCCGGACAAACGGAACGGCCGAGGACAATCTCGTGCAGGACTTTACCGTTCGTTTGGATAACGAGCTGCAAATCGGCAACTCACACCACGTAGGGTTTGGTGGCTGGACCACGCGGTCGGAAGTGCGCTACGATTTTTTGCGAAACGACTCGATATCGGTGCTCAACCAACATCAACAGGCGTGGAGGACTGCGGTGTACTTGCAGGATACGTGGAATGTCCGCCCCAATCTCGCATTGACGCTGGGCGGGCGGTTTGCATTCTACGAGGGGACGGGTGATACCTACCTGGAACCTCGTGCCTCACTGAGCATCGGCTTGACTGACGCGGTTCGCGTCAAGGCGGCGTTTGGTGATTATCATCAATTCGTAAGTCGAGTGGTAAATGAGAACGTCACAGAAGGCTCCCGAGACTTCTGGTTGCTCGCTGACAATGACCTCGTCGACGTAACCAGTTCAAGGCACTATGTGGTCGGTGCTTCATACGAAACCAACGAGCTTCTCTTCGATGTGGAGGTGTATCGCAAAACGCTGGACGGCTTGTCGGAGTTCTCACTACGTTTTCAGCGTGCCGGAGAGGCAGATATATCGAATCTCTTTTTTGGCGGATCTGGAATTGCGGAAGGTGCTGAGTTTCTTCTTCAGAAAAAGTTCGGCAATTTCGTGGGGTGGGCCAGTTACACGCTGTCCCGCGTCGAACACACATTCGACGATTTGAATGATGGGGAACCGTTCCCCGCGCTACACGACCAAACACACGAGCTGAAACTGGTCAGCAGCTACTCGTTGGGCCATTGGACCATGTCGGGT
>JAZDDC010000557.1:0-3143 GCA_036679565.1 Gemmatimonadota bacterium | reverse complement strand
GGTTTGGATCTACGCCGTAGGTATGCTGGGTTTCATGTCCATGACGGCTGTGTTGCCGCTTTACCTCGGCGATGCATTCGGTGTAACGGAACGCACGATCGGCGCGTTTTTCTTCTTTGTCGGGTTGATGTCCATTATCATGCGCGCGGTCATATTGGGGCGGATGGTAGATAGGTTTGGCGAAACCCGGGTGATGAGAATGGGCGCGTTCGCTTTGGCTATCGGCCTTTTCGCGATCCCTATCCCTGACAGCCTCGTTCTTGCCGGCCTGGCGATGGTGTTTGTGCCGATAGGTACGGCGCTGCTGTTCCCATCGGTGTCGGCTTTGGTCTCGCATCGGACCCCCAAAGGCGAACTCGGCCAGATGTTGGGAGTCCAACAACAATTCGGTGGTGTTGCGCGGGTTGCGGCGCCACTTTGGGCGACCGCAGTTTATCAGACACTTGGTATTACAACTCCTTTCTTCATCGCTTCGATGGTCGTCGTGTTTGTGAGTTTCCTTACCTTCGGTGTAAAGGCCGAGGATGCCGACGACGCCGTCGTCATATCTGAGTCGAAAGCCAAACCCGCCACGTAGTTCACCTAGGCCACGTAAAGCGCTTGCACCGGCATCCAGTTACCCCTTGATTCCAACCCATGACAAAAGCAGCTGTGCAATGTGAGGGGCTCGTCAAGCGATATGGTGACGTTGTCGCCGTCGATGGTCTCGACCTCGTCATCGAAGAGGGTGAATGTTTTGCGCTCTTGGGTCCGAATGGTGCCGGGAAGACGACGACCGTGGAGATCATGCAAGGAATCTTGGCACCCGATTCCGGTGTTGTGTCGGTGTTGGGCCTCCAATGGCGACGTGATGCCCGTGAGATCCGACAGCGCATGGGCACGCAGCTGCAGGAGACGGTGCTACCGGAAAAACTCACTGTCCTCGAAGTTCTCCAGATGTTTCGCAGTTTTTACAAACGTGGTTCGGATGTTGAAGTCGTGCTCGACCTGGTGCAGCTGGGCGAAAAGCGAGACGCGCGGACCAAGACACTTTCCGGCGGACAACGTCAGCGGCTTGCGGTGGGGACCGCACTGGTATGCGATCCGGATGTTCTTTTTTTGGACGAGCCCACCACCGGTTTGGATCCGCAGGCGCGACGTCAGCTGTGGGGAGTCATCAACGATTTCAAACAGCGGGGTCGTACGGTTGTCCTCACCACACATTACATGGAGGAAGCGCAACGGCTTTGCGATCGTGTTGGGGTCATTGACCACGGACGTTTGATTGCGCTCGGCTCGCCAGCGGAGTTGATCGCACAACTCGACGCGGAGCATATCGTTGAATTTGCAATTAACGGCACAATCGATCACGATACGCTTGGCCGGCTCCCTGGCGTAAAAACCGTTCACCAGGAAAACGGCGTGACACGTCTCCGTGTGCGGCGGGTGCATGAGGCTGTGCCCGCACTTATGGCACTTGTCGCGGAGCGCGACGCGGATCTCACCGAACTCACAACACACCACGCCACACTGGAAGACGTGTTTATCTCGTTGACCGGGAGGCACCTGCGCGATGGTTAACCTCCAAGCTTTGCTGGAACTCACGAAATGGAGAGTCCGCGAGTTTCTTCGCGAGCCGGAAGCGATGTTTTGGGTATTTGCCTTTCCCATCATCCTCGCGCTTGCGTTGGGCATTGCTTTCAAAGACCGGGGCCCAGCACCGATTCCCGTTGTCGTCCAGGAAGGGCAGGGGGCAGCGGAGCTTGTGGCCGCGTTGGAACGCTCGGGTCGGTTGGACCCGCGTAACATGTCAGCTGAGGAAGCGGACCAGGCGCTCCGCAGCGGCGAGACGCCGCTCGTCGTTGTGCCCGGTGCGCCCGTGACGTTCCGTTTTGACTCCACACGCAACGAGAGCTTGCTGGCACGTGTGCTCGCAGAAAACGCGTTACAGGACGCGGCCGGTCGGGCGGACGTGGCGGAGATCAGGGAGCACCACACGTCCAGGCCAGGGGCGCGTTACATCGATTTTCTCATCCCGGGTTTGCTTGGGATGAATATCATGGGGACCGGGATTTGGGGAGTTGGTTTTGGCATCGTGCAAACCCGGAGTCGCAATTTATTGAAACGGTTCGTTGCGTCACCAATGCCACGTAGCCACTTCTTGTTAGGTCAGATCTTGGCACGGATGGTCTTCTTGGTATTCGAGGTTGGGGCGGTGCTGTTATTCGGATACTTTGCGTTTGGCGTGCCGTTTCGAGGTTCACCGATTGTTGTCACGCTGATCGTCGTCGTGGGTGCCATGTCGTTTGCCGGTCTTGGTCTGTTGGTTGCCAGTCGGGTACGTACACTGGAAGGAGCATCGGGGCTCATGAACGTTGTGATGATGCCCATGTGGATTCTCTCTGGTGTTTTCTTTGCGTCGTCAAACTTTCCTGACGCAATCCAACCATTCATCAAGGCGCTCCCGCTGACGGCGCTGAACGATTCGTTGCGTGCGGTGTTGTTGGATGGCGCTGGTTTGGCTGCCACGTTGCCGGCAATCGGTGTGATGTTGCTTTGGACTGTCGGTACGTTCGCGGTGGCGCTGCGGATCTTTCGCTGGACGTAGCTACGCGTCGCCGGTGGCCCCGGCTCTGACTGCTGCAACAGCTTCCTCCGATAGATCGAAGTCTACGCTTGCAATGAGCGTTCGTGGATAGGTTGCTTGTTGTTGACAGCGCACGACTCGTGCGTAGACTGAGCAGACCTGTGACGTTCTCGCGGGGAGGACTTTATGGTCCCAAAACAGATGCACAGATCGTCAATCGTGCCGGAGAAACTCCTGGCGCTCGCGTTGCTGGGCAGTACTCATTTCGCTGTTGACCTTGAGGCACAGCAGCGCACTCTGACCGGGCGTGTGGCTTCAACCTCGAATCAATCGCCTATCACACTCGTGCCGGTCACGGTGCCGGTTTCCTCGGGTGACGTACGGGGACATACCAACAGGGATGGCGAGTTCAGGATCGAAGGGATTTAAGACACAGTAGTCACTGTCGAATTCGTGCGCCTCGGTTTCCAACGTCTCTCGCTGACCCTCCGTTTTCTCGATGGCGAATCGGTGGGAGACCTGGTAACGGGGGAAATGACGCCTCTACCCGCGCCGTTGGCGCCCATGGAGGTCGATG
>JAZDDC010000556.1:0-5190 GCA_036679565.1 Gemmatimonadota bacterium | reverse complement strand
GCTGAAACCTCGTCGGGCTGCGCCCAACCCAAATCCTGGGAACGATTTAACGCCTCGGTCCATTCATGCCATTAACTGCTCTTGCGCCAACGGCAACCTATAACCATTTTGGTTATAACCATTCTGGTGCGAGGCCAATGGATAGGATCACAGAAAATCCCGAGCGTTTCCTACCCCTCAAACCGAGGGTACTGCTGATGATGCTGGCCCTCTTGAAGGGCCAGAGTCACGGGTACGCAATCAAAGAAGAGGTCGCTGCTCGATCCGCCGGCCAAGTCACGCTCGGGCCGGGGACATTGTATCGAACAATCCGGGATCTCCTGCGGGACGGACTCATCGAAGAAGTTGAAGAACGTCCGGCACCAGAAGAGGATGACGAACGCCGGCGGTATTACCGGATAAGCGATCTCGGCCGTTTGGTGGTGGCGGCCGAGGCGCAACGACTCGAGGCGCTCGTCGAGGTCGTGCGCGGTGAGCGGCTGATCCCGTGAAGTACCAGTTTCACGTCACCGTCTATCGGCAACTCCTCCGTTTTCTTCCTCGGCGGTTCAGGCTTCAGTTCGGCAATGACATGGTCAATGCCTTTCGCGAGGACCTGAGGCACGCACGTCGATTTCGCCCCGGTTCGTGGCCTACGGTCATCCATTGGACGGGTGCCATGATGGACCTCATCGCAACGGTGTGGAGCGAGTGGCTCCCGTCGCCTCGCCGAAAAACTGTTTACCGCTCGTTGAAAGGAAAAGGATTCAGCCAGATGGATCTCTCGAGTGTTTTCCGCGACATCCGGGTTGGCGCACGATCACTGCGCCGCTCTCCCGGTTTCACCGCCCTAGCGATTCTTATTGTCTCGCTGGGCGTGGCGGCAAACGCCACGATCTTCTCGCTCACCCGCAGCCTGTTGTGGGAGGACCCGCCGCTTGTCGTCGAGCCGAGTTCTCTGGTGCGGATCACACGCGCGAACGCCAACACGCAATCCGGCGCCCTCTCGTATCCAGACTACCGCCACTATAGAGAAGCAAATGAAGTTTTTCGCGGCTTGATGGCGTACGAGGAAAATGGTTCGGCAGTCTCGCTGTCGGACGGCTATCGCATCGAAACCGTCCGCCTCGGGCACGTTTCGGATAACTACTTCGACGTACTCGGTGTACGGATGTTGTTGGGTCGAGAGTTTCATCCCGAGGAGGACCAAACACCGGGTGTAGGTGCTGTCGCAATCTTGAGCCATGGTATCTGGACACGTTCGTTTGGTGCGGATTCGAACGTTCTCGGCCGGAGCGTGTCACTCAATGGAAAGAGGTTTGAAATCATTGGCGTTGCGCCACGGGAGTTCGTGGGGTTGAGCCCAATCGAAACGCCTCCCGACGCCTGGGTCCCACTCAACATGTTTGCAGCGCTGCGAAACCAACAAACGGCAATGCTGCAGCGTGTCGAGGGCGAGACGTGGCGTTGGTTGTCCGCAGTCGGACGCTTGCGAGACGGCACATCAGTACAAATGGCGCAAAGCAACATGGAGAGCTTGGCGTCCTGGCTAGCCGAGAACTTCTCGTCGTGGAATAACGGACAAACCGTGCGTGTACACGCGCACGCGGGTTACCGACCGCGGGACTACTCGACCGCGCTGACGATGACGCGATTGCTGATGGCTGTTGCAGGGTTAGTACTCCTCGTCGCGTCCGCGAACATGGCGTTGATGCTGTTAGCGCGGGCGTCCATTCGCGGGCAAGAGATTGCAATTCGACGAGCGTTGGGTGCGTCCCGCGGCCGCATTGCGAGGCAGTTGCTCACCGAGTCAAGTCTCATCGGCGTGACCGGCGCGGTCCTCGGTTTTGTGTTCACCGTTTGGGCCATGCGGCCCGTCATGTCCCTCTTGCCGGTATCCGTCAGCATGAACGTGGGGCCCGATCTGCCTGTATTTGCGTTTTCCATCGGTGCCGGCCTGCTCACCGTTTTGATATTTGGCACGGTACCAGCCACGAGAGCCACTAACATCGGTGTCCACCATGGTACCCGTACTACGATGACAAATTCGTTCGGTCGAAACAGCCTGGTCGTCGCGCAAGTAGCGGCATCTCTGATCGTTGCCGCAGGCGCCATCTTGTTTGCACGTAGCGTGTCAAACGCCCGCGCGGTGGATCTCGGATTCGAGACGGAAAACCGACTCATCGCTTCTTTCAACCTCAGAAACCACGATTACACACAAGATCAGGTACCGCGATTCGTCGCGGACGCCATCGAACGCGTAAGTACGTTGCCCGGAGTGGACCGTGTATCCAGTACGGCCATGGTACCGTTTCAGGGTTCTTGGGGAAGCTCCTTTACCGTTCCGGGTATGACACCTCCGGACGGCGGTGATTATTTCGACTCCGGATTCAACGTAGTTGGCCCTGACTATTTCTCTGTCTTCCGTGTGCCGCTCGTCGCGGGTCGCGGATTCACCGGTGACGACGTCGCAGGAAACCAACCGGTGCTCGTCGTCAACCAAGCTCTCGCAAGAAAGATATGGGACACGGAAGACGTACTCGGTCGGTCCATCACGTGGCGGGATAGAACCTGGACAGTCGTTGGCGTTGCACGTGACGGGACCTACTACAACATTGGCGAAGCACCCGAGCCACAGGTCATCGCACCCGTGCTCCAGGAACCAAGCTTCGGTGTCAGCCTCGTAGTGGTGACATCGGGCGATTACACGTCACTTGCTCGCTCGATCGAGAACGTGATACACACAATCGATCCCAACGTTGCGATCGCCGGAGTCACCACCATGGACGATTTGTTCTTGGAAGAGATCGGGCGTTACCGCACCGCCGCCATCCTGGTCGCGGTATTCGGTACCGTCACCGTCGTGTTAGCGGCCGTTGGCCTGTACGGTGTGCTTTCGTTCCTAGTCACTCAACGCACGCGCGAAATCGGTGTCCGCATGGCCCTGGGTGCGTCCGCACAACGCGTCGCGCGCGAAGTAGTCACGCGAGGCATTCGTGTCGCAGCGGTTGGCATAGGCCTTGGACTGGTCGGGGCCGTTGTAGCCGCACAGTTCGCCACAGCGTTCCTGTTTGGTGTGAGACCGGGAGACCCCTCGACGTTCGTGGCCGCTGCCACAATACTCGGACTGGTTGCCGCGGTTGCCAGCACCGCCCCCGCAATACGCGCAACGCGCGTTGACCCCATTCGGGCGTTGAAGACCCAGTAAACCGCGTCGGCGAGTTATGAGATCGCACCACCGACGCTCGTCGCCGACAGCACACCCACTCCCAAGACCGCCGTGGGCCCCACAAGGCCCAGAGTTTGTGCCAACGCCTCTGCGCCACTCACATTCGCAAACACGGCGAGGACCAGCCAGTAACCGCCCAAAACGGGGATCGCCGCCGTCGCAACGTGGCGCACTAACCGACCTGGGATCAACCCATACGGGAAGCCTTGTGTCCGCGCCGACTGGGTGATGTCTGGATGACTATCACGTTCCAACTCGGGTTCGTCGTTTCGTTTCAGCACAATACCGAGGGCAAAGCATCAAATAACGCACTGTGGGCGACTGGTGTGGAGATACGCGTCGATGAATACGCAGTTTGGCTCGGTGAGGCGTGCCCCGCTACAGACAAATGCCGACCTGGCAACGCCAAGTCGGGCAAATTGGAACGGTAGTACCCCGCCAGGGACTCGAACCCCGAACCTACTGATTAAGAGTTATCGAACGGCACTTCTGCTGAGGACGGCCGAGTTGCTCTAAGGCGTTGCGAGACACGGGGCTCGCACGAGCGCACGTCGATTGAGATCCCTAGAGATTCCATGCGATTCGCTGAGGTTGGGGCCCCACTTGGGGTCCTCAAACGGTTCGGTCAGTTATCCTCGGGCTCTTCATGCTGGAAGGTCATGACTAACTTGGCGCCAAATCCCGCAATCCGCTTTCGGCGATACCGAGGTTACATCCCTCTCTGCCAAAGTGTGCGAAGGATGGGACGGAAAATCCCGCGCCCTGAGACGTCCTCGGGCTCCGGCTCGTTGACTAATCTCAGCCACGCTAACTTGTGAAGAGGCCTGCCCGCGCGCTTCCCAAAGGGACCCGGTTTTGAGCAGCCAACAAGCTTGGCGCCAACGACATCGCCGGTGTACTAGGGGGGCCACGCTCCTCATGGGCATCGGTCATCGCCCTAAGAAGATGTGACACAAACTGAGTGATCGCGAGGTTCGTTGAGTTGGGGTCTCCCTTGGGGCCCCTTCCGCTCCTTGAATAGGAAACGCTCGGCCTTCTGAAGATTCGCTGAGGTCGCGTTCATTTTGCGGCCCGTTCTGAACTCCACTCGTCGACCTACAATCTCATCGTCCTTCCACCGCCAACCTTGCAATTCTACTTCGGACCTCCCGCACCTGAGGCTGCAGTTCTTCGTCGGCGTTGTTCCACAGCTCAACGAACCGGTTGTAGTATTCGACAGCCTTTTCTGGCTCGCTTCGCTCCTCGTACATCTCGCCGATGCGCTTGTAGGTTGGTGCGATGGCGTCACCCCACGTGAACGTCCGCCACAGTGAGTGCGCATTCGCCGCCTGTTCGTAAACCGCCAGCGCCGAGTCGGGCTCACC
This sequence comes from Gemmatimonadota bacterium, assembly GCA_036679565.1. Lineage (GTDB taxonomy): Bacteria > Gemmatimonadota > Gemmatimonadetes > Gemmatimonadales > GWC2-71-9 > JAZDDC01. The sequence goes on along the minus strand of JAZDDC010000556.1, from coordinate 618 downwards.
AGCATGCTCATATGCCTCCCCCAAACGGTACAAACTGCAAACCAAGCACGTACCTCCGGCGACGTATCGAGCCCGAAAGGCTGCGATCGCGTCATCGTAACGTTCCTCGGCGACGGCAAGTGCACCGGTCGCGGTATGCCAGTTTCGGCCACGGAGGACCGGCTCGGGTACCTCCCGCTCAAACTCGCTCATGAGCGCGCGCGCGCGTTCAACCCGCCCCCCCTCGGCGTAGAAGGTGATGAGCGATGCGTACGGTCGGTCCTCTGGCGTGAGGGTGCCCAAGGGGTGGAGCGCCAGCGCTTCCTCAACCACGCGTACTCCTTCATCAACTCGCCCGCGTGCGCGAACCTCAATCGAGCCGAGTGACACGGCGGCCGAAAGGAAGCCGCTGATTATGCCTCGCTGCTGCTCCACCTCCATGTTCTGCCTCAGATAACGGCCGGCGGCCTCGAGCTGTCCCTGGATTCCGGCAATGGCGGCAAGGGCCGTCGTACCATCCGACTGCCACACCAATGAACGCTGGGTCTCCAAAAACGCATCGATCGCATCCTTTGCGCCCTCGAAATTCTCCATGGCCATCAGCAAATACGCCTGGTACTTCAACCCCTGAGGATCGCC
>JAZDDC010000555.1:0-3994 GCA_036679565.1 Gemmatimonadota bacterium | reverse complement strand
AATCCTCATAACCTGCCCTTGATGCCTTCTAACCTTTGTGTATGCAAAATGAGCGGTTTGGCCAGCGACGCCAGTGTCGTATCACACAGATCAAATTGAGCCTTCCGCCAGGTCACCGTCATGGGCAAGATCTCTACCATGTACTGCGTCCTGATCCCAACGGAACATCACATTCGCGAGTGTCGCTGAGGCCGTGAAGCTTTTCTCCAACCGCAAACGGCCCATGCACTTGGGGCCATATCCGGTGGAGCACTTGGCCCGCCAGGCGACGTTACCACCCGTACAAGTTGGCAGGGAAACCGGTCGCGCGCGCCCCACCACAGGACTGGGCGGGATTGCGCGCGAGTACACCAAAGCGTTTTTCGATGCCGACACAATCCCGGTGGCATCGGAAAAGGTCTCCTTGCCACCCACGGGCGATCTGACCGATGAGATCAAGGCAACATGCCATTTTCTCGACGCCACCGCGGTGGGTGTCTGCGCCGTCACAGATGGCCCGGAGGACTGCAATAGGGCGGTGTTGATTTTGGTCGAGCCCGGTCGGGCCCCGGAGACCGCAAACGCGGCTTCCGCCTGGCTCGACGGTAAGATCGTCGATTTCGCAAACCTACGATGTACCGAGATCGCAGTAGTTCTCGCAGGATATATCCGGCAGTTGGGGCACCAGGCACATCTTTTCTACGACCACGGTTCCACAAACCGGTTGATCGATCTAGCAGCCGCCGCCGGCATTGGACGCCGCAAAGGCTCGCAGTTAGAGGTCCCGTTCATAGGTCCGATCTATGCACTTTCGGCGGTATTAACGTCCCTTCCACTTGCCGTCGATAAACCGTTAGCCACGAATGGTTCGCTCGTCAGTACGTCGCTCAAGCTGAGGCGTTTCTTTGGGTTTGGCGGGGTTCAGTCCACGTCACACAAGCACATGTTACACCGGCGGGCAACACATCTGGGAAATTATCCAATGGAACGGATTCGCCGGAGATCCACGCCGACCACGCTGATTCTGGAGGACGAGGTACCACGCGTACCGAAACGCGCGGGGTTCTTCGCACGCGCGGGGCATGGTGACCTCGGCGCGAAAACACAACGCGAGCGCGATCGGTTCGCAACCAAACACCCCTTGGCTTTCGCCATGAGTCCGCTGATGCATGTCATGGTTCCCATTCAGGACGGCACCGTGGGGTCGGTGAAGACGGATGGGACCAAAAGCGCGGCAACAAACACGAAGGCCGTAAAATCATTGGCGTACATGTTGGGCGCGGACATGGTGGGTGTTGGGGAGGCCGTGTCGTACGCTTGGTACTCGCACGACGCGGAAGGTAAACCACTTCCCGTGCGTCACAAACATGCCATCGTCATGATGATCGACCAGGGATACGATACGAGTGAGGGTTCGAGTGGAGATGATTGGATTAGCGGATCTCAATCCATGCGCGCGTACCTGCGCGGCGCTGAGATTGCCGGGGTGCTCGCGGCGCAATTGAGAAGCCTTGGACATTCGGCACGTGCACACACGAATCGTGAGAGCGATGTTCTCCATCTGCCACTCATTCTCCACGCCGGTCTCGGAGAACTTAGCCGCATCGGTGAGTTAGTCCTCAATCCGTTCCTGGGCCCTCGATCCAAATCCGTGGTGGTCACGACGGACATGCCACTCGAGCTTGACCAACCGATCGACTTCGGACTACAAGATTTCTGTGCGAAGTGTACGAAGTGTGCACGGGAGTGTCCGTGCAATGCGATTTCCTACAAGAACAAGGTGATATTCAACGGCTATGAGATGTGGAAACCCGACGTCGAACGCTGTACGCGATATCGGGTGACGAATCCAAAAGGATCGTCGTGTGGCCGTTGCATGAAAGTGTGCCCTTTCGCAAACGAGGGTCTTATTTCCCACCGCATGTTCTTGTGGTTGGCGGTGCACGTGCCAATGACCCGACGTCTGATTATCAAACTGGACGACGTTTTGAAAAACGGTGCCCGCAACCCGGTAAAGCGTTGGTGGCGAGATTTGACTCGGACCCCAACCGGCAGTGTTCAGCCTGCGACCGGAACGAATGAACGCGACCTGAAGGATGGCGTGCGATCAACGGTAGCGGCAGCACAAGACATCGCGTACTACCCTGCGGATGCAATGCCACCGGCCGATGCGAGCGAGGCATGGCCCATCAATCGAGCCAAGGCACTCCAGATGCAACGAGAAATGGAAACACCCGCGCAAGCGTTGGCACGCCGCAAACGGATCGACTAACGAGTACCGCCCAGTGTGAGCACGGAGTCAATGAGTTCCCGCCCACCATCAATGAAATCCCCAAACGCTTCATAGATGGGCAGACTCGCGTTCGCGAAACTCTCACGATCGGCTTCGTTGATCTCCATTCCAAAATCCCTCAGTCGCTCTATTAAGACAGAATCGGCTCGTGCTCCCTCAGACAGCGCAAATGCTTGCGTGGCACGGGCGGTTTCCGCCAGGATGCGTTGTATGTCCTCTGGAAGTCGCGCAAAGTGCTCCGTGCTTACAACCAAAAAGGCCGGGCTATAGAGATGTCCCGTGAGCGTAAGAAATGTCTGAACTTCGTGTAGGCTGCCACCCACAATATTGGACAGCGGATTCTCTTGCCCGTCCATCATACCCGTTTGCAGCGCCAGGAAGAGATCTTGGAATGGCAACGGTGACGGGTTCGCGCCAAACGATTCGAAGAGCCGCATGCGCCAGGGACTTGCGGGAGTTCGCAACTTGAGACCGCGTAGGTCACGGGGTGTGGTAATTGGTCGGACGTTGTTGGTCACATGTCGAAAACCATTTTCCCAAAGCGCCAGCACCCGATAACCCGCAGCCTCGGCCGGCGCGCCGACAAACGACCAAAAGACGTGTTCGCCAATAAGTTGCATATGTTGACGGTCCTGCACCAAGTAGGGCATCTCAAAAAGAGCAAACTCGTCAACTACTGACGACATAACCGTGGAGTTGAGCCCTAGATCAACCGTGCCGAGTTTGATCTTTTGGAGGACAATCTCATCACTGCCGAGCAAGCTGCTCTCATAAACGTCTACACGGGCTCGTCCCACCAACTGCTCGTTTGCACGCCGTGCAAACTCAGTGGCGGTGCGACCGATAAGCGACGTTTGCGAGGCCGAATGGGCCAGCGTTAACCCAATCGTTGAACTACTATTGCCACACCCGAGCGAGAAAATGAGCATCGATAGTGGCACATGCAACTTCAGACCGGAGCAGTGGTTCATCCAGTTGAAAATACGGTGTGATGCGTCACACGGACAGATCCGCCGCCATTGATTCGTTGCACGATTTGGACACCACACCCAACGAAGCAGGTCGCTAAGTTGTGACACATGCCTGTTCGCCACCGGCCAGAGGATAAACCATTCATGACTTTACCTGTCGGGCGACATGTAAAATCGTTGTGTGCCGCAATCTCGTTCTTGGTCGCGGCAACACTGGCGTGCGCTGATTCGCTCGGGCCCGAAAACGTCGCTCGTTTGTTAATCATCGACGGCGCCAATCTGGAAGGGACCGTCGGAGAAACTCTAAATGCCAATCCGGGTGTGCGGGCGCAGACAACCGAAGGCCAACCGGTGGCCGGGATCATGATTCGATTTGAAGTGGTGTCCGGCGGCGGGCAGGTTACCGCGTCCGATCAAACTACAAACACCGACGGTGTCGCTCGAATAACCACCTGGATACTCGGTCCAACCGCTGGTGAAAACCAACTCAGCGCTGGCGTCCCCGGTCAGACCGTCGATGTCGTTATCGTCGCATCGGGAATCCCGGGTGAAGCCAATACCGTGACGATCATCGCAGGAAACGATCAAACCGGCGTTGCAGGACGACCGGTCGAGACCAGTCCAACGGTCAGGGTTACCGACCAGTTCGAGAACCCCATCCCAGCCGTGCCGGTTCAGTTCACGGTGGCGGACGGTGGCGGCACACTCACAGACGGGCCCCCAATCATGACAAACAGTATTGGAGAAGCCC
>JAZDDC010000554.1:0-4811 GCA_036679565.1 Gemmatimonadota bacterium | reverse complement strand
ACTGCTGGCCGATGTCGCGGGTCGCAACGAAGCCGAACCCGTAGAATTTCTTATTGCGGCCAGCGCGAACATTTCTGCCACGGCTCTGGATGATGGTACACCGCTGCACCAAGCAGCGTGGTTTGGCCAACCTGACAACGCAAGACTGTTGGTCGACGCTGGCGCGCCGTTAGATGTGTTCGACAAGACACACGGCAGCTCCCCGCTACACTGGGCCGCACACGGGTCAAGGCATTCTGGTGGAGCAGAGGACAGGCAGGACAGGTACGTTGCGATCACGCAGCTCTTGTTGGACGCCGGCTCGAGCCTGTACTACCCTGATCGTCCGGGCGACGAAGACTACAAACAGCGCCTGTTGGCCGACGCGAGCCCGGAGGTCGGCGCCGTCCTGCGAGAGCGATTGTAGTTGGCCGTCACCATTCGCCAGGCGCGCCGTCCTTTTCTCGAGTTACTTTTGCCGCGTCAAATTGGCCGTGATGTTGCACGGTTTCCGGATGCGGATGCGTACCAATTCATTCAGCCTGTAACGCCTCGACGGGTCGAATCGCTAGCACCTTACGAGTGGGAACCCACGCGGCAAGGAGCGCGGCAAACAGCGCACCCATTACCAACAGAATGAAGGTTCCGGAACCGGTTGATGGAAACCTCATGACGAGAGTGGCACGGGCCAAGGACAGAAGCAGTAGCCCCAATCCCGTGCCGATAGCGCCACCAACAGCAACGTAAGCCCCCACCCGATTCAGAACCGGTTGAAGGATTCTGACACTTGTGGCACCGAGGGCAATCCGCACACCAATCTCCCGAGTGCGGCGAGTCACCTCGAACGACAGGATTGCATACATTGATATCAACGACATAACCAGAACAACAGCACCGAGCGCGGTGAACGCAGATCCTATGATGAAGTATACCTTGCGCCGCGCTTTGATTCCCTCTGACAAAACCCCAACATGATTCACGGCAACCTCGGGGTTCGTCACGAACACCGCGTTTCGTACCAGAGGTATCAGTGATCCCGGCGGTCCGTTCGCACGCACGAGAAGCGTAAACGACTTATCGCCCTCAAACGGCAAATAAACGCCGGCAGCACGTTCGATGTCTGTAGAACTGAGCCCCAGCTCAGGTACTACACCGACCACCTCATGCCAAACTGCGGGCCCGTCATCATTGGCTCGCGCCACGCGAAGACGGCGCCCGATTGGGTTAACACCTTTGAAATACCGCTGGACTAGTGGCTCGTTGACCAAGGCGACCTTGGGGGCCGCCCGGTCATAATCGTCAACGCGAAATAGTCGTCCGGCAATGGGATGCGCGTCCAGGAGTTCAAAAAAACCAGAACCAACGCGAGCTGTAGGAAGATGCTGGATTGGTGGTATGGCCACGTCCATCTCGCCCTCCACGATAAGCGGAACCATCGGGGCGTCGGACCCAGGAACATGCCGAGTAGCGGAAGATGAAATGATGCCCGGGATGCGCTCAACCGCAGATTCCACAGCTCTTAGCATTGTTTTGATCGAATCCGCGGCCACATCAGCCGGAAGATCAGCGGAAAGAGTCAGACTCACCGACAGGATCTCCTCAGATGGAATATCCAAATCGCGCGCCGCATACCCACCCATCCATCCGTGGTGAATCATCAATGCGGTTCCGAGTATTCCTATAGAGAGCGCGATCTGCGCCACGATCATGGAGTGATCGAACCACTTGAACATGGGACCGGCGGTACCACGACCGCCTCGGAGCTGTTGGCCTATATCGGCTTTGGTCGCGCGCATTGCCGGAAGCACACCCGCCACGACCGTCGCACCGAGCGTTATGAGGATGACAAAGGCGGCGGTCCGAACATCGAGACTCAAATCCAACCAAGGGGGAATGTCTTCGGCTTCACTTTGAACCACGGCGGACAGCAATGATTGCGAAGCCAGAAGTCCGAGGCCCCCGGCGATAGCACCCATGAACAAAACTTCCAATGACAACTGGGCAACGAGCCGCGCGCGGCTTGCACCCAACGCAGTCCGCACCGCCAACTCGGATCGGCGCGCCGCCGTTCTTGCGACGATCAGATTGGCAACATTGCCCGCGACAACGACCAGGACACCAATCAAAACGACTACGACAATTATCCCCGGACGTTCGGTTCCGTCCGTGTCACCGACGGTTCGTACGTGCAAGAGCACCGGCCTGGTGCCGGGCCGATCCACCGCCCAGTCAATGCCAAGAGAAGTTAATTGAGCTTGAACCGTCGTCGGCTCGCCGCCCTCGGGCAGCACACCAAACAGTGAAAAGTCGGTCCCCGGCGCCGGCTGATCGAGCGCACTAAGAGACATTGGTATCCAAACATCGGCAAAAGCTGGATACACTGCCTCCGCAGGCAACACACCGACGATTGTACGATCAACGCCGCCGATGTTCGCTCGTGTCCCGACAACCCCTGCGTTTCTTCCAAACCGTCGTTCCCACAGATTTTCGCGGATCAATGCAACGGGTTCCATCCCACGCTCCCCATCAACGGGTTGCAGCGTTCGGCCAACGAGAGGGACAAACGGAAGAAAACGGAAGGTTGCGGGCGTTATTTCCATCGTACGGGTTGGCTCGATCTCGCCGTTATCATGCAAGACGTTCAACACGCGGGTCCGCGCTGCGCCGAGATGCTCAACCGTGGAGGCAGCGTCTGTCCAAAGCCTGTAGAGTCCAGCTTCCAAGAAGCGCGGCTGTCCTGTTTCCTCGTCAAGTATCCGAATGTCAACAAATCGATCCCCGCCTTCGAATGGAAGCTTGGGATTGAGAATCGCCAGAATGAGAGTGAAGCCCGTCGTTGCCAAGCCAATGCCGACACCGAGCGCAACGACAGACGCGAAAGACATAATCGGGTTGCGGATAATCAAACGCAGCGCGAGCCTCGCTTCCGATCCCGTCACAAAACCACCCGACAATATTTCGCGCGTGCGATTCACCAGAAGTGAAAAAGAGATTGTCAGCGCCTCAATAGCTGTCAGCATGATCGCTATGGCGCGCCCTCGTTTTTTGATCCTGTGCCGGTGGACTTCTTCAAGATCTCCAATCATCCCTTCTACTTGATGCGGAGGAGCGATCCTCCGTATAAGCGCGCGCGCCCAACGTGGAGTGGTCACGCAATGTCTCCGATGATCGTTTCCAGCCCACCCCACATAGCCCGAATTTCGGCCGCGGCTTCCTTCACCGCATCCACGCCCGGCGGGTTCACCGTTACTAACCGCCGCGCCTTCCCTCCCCGTTCCGCGCGGGGTTCCCCCATCCACGTTGATATCAGACCCTTGCCCTCGAGGCGCTGTAAAGTCGTGTATACGTTTGCGCGACGCACCGAACGCCCGGTTCGCATCTCGATATCCTCGACGATCGGAACGGCATACGCCTCAGCCGGCCCGAGCCGCAGCGCCGCCAGTAACACCAACAACTCAAACTCGCCAACACGGTTCGCCCCCATCCATCCTCACATTAAGATCACATTGTGATCTTAATCAGTGTGATCATTGTTGTCCAGTTGCATCTATGAATGAAAAACGCGGTATCTTTCGCGACTACCACTGTTCGCGTAGAGGGCCTGCCAGCACGCTTTCCAGAATTGGAGTTATGAATGTCCGTTCGCGTAGCAAAATCTCGAATCATTGCAAACTTGTTTATTGGCGTAGCTCTCAGCGTTTCTACCGCGCCCGTTTCGGGACAGAACGTCACGGTCTCTGCACCCTCAAGCGCTTTGGTCGGAGCGGACATCGAAATACGATGGTCAGTGATCGTAGACCCGTTGGACTTCATTAGCATCGACGAGGTCGGGGCGGCCGAGCGAGCCTACGGGTCGTACGTGTACGCGAGAACCGCGCAACCTGCGTCAATTAGGGTACCCGAGATCCCGGGAAGTTACGTCGTCCGTTATCACTCTAAGGAAAGAGGGTACCCGGTCCTTGCCACCACAACACTGGAAGTGGTTGACACACAAGCAAGCTTCGAGGAACTCGCACCGGTCGATGCAAGCCAACAACCAACCGGGTGACTACATTGTTCGTTACCATCTGGGAGACACTTACCGGGTGATCGGACAGACCACGCTCACCGTGCGGGGCGTCACCGCCACATTGGACGCGGCATCGCAAGTACAAGCCGGCAAGGAAATCGAAGTGCAATGGGACGGACCGGACGCACCACAGGACTACATTAGCATCGACCCCGCCGGTTCGCCTGATCGCGAATACACAACGTACACGTACACACGTTTCGGATCACCATTGACCATTAGGGTTCCCGAAGACGCAGGCTCATATCAAATCCGCTACCATGTTGGCCGTTCACGAGCCGTGCTGGCTGTAATCGATCTCGAGGTGCTGGCAAATTCTGCGTCGGTGACCGGACCAACAAGTGTAGCAGCGGGTGCTGATTTCGCCGCGCAATGGAACGGGCCCGACAACACCGGGGACTACATCACTGTTGTGCCAATGGGCGCTGGACCCCGCGAGTACCTAAGCTATGGGTATACGCGGCACGGGACTCCCGCCGACTTAGAAGCACCGCTCGAAAATGGACGATACGAATTGCGTTACATCTCTGGGCGCGGTCGCAAGATCCTCGCGCGTGCGGAGATCGAAGTGACTCCCGGCGTCGTGCCGGGGACTCTTTGGGTTGCGAGCGGTAGCAGACAAGAAGATACGGCTGACAACATCGGTGCTGTTGAAGTCATACTCGACGCATCGGGGAGCATGTTACAGGCATTGGGCACCGAACTTCGAATGGACATTGCAAAGACTTCCCTAGAGCACCTCGTACGCAATGTCATCCCTGAA
>JAZDDC010000553.1:0-18905 GCA_036679565.1 Gemmatimonadota bacterium | reverse complement strand
CACGGAAATCGTCCAACCCGTTGTCTTGGACTAGCGTTAACGATCGAGCCGCAATGTCGTCCGCAATGGCCTGATGCTCAGCTCGTCCAACGACGAGTGCTACGCTGTCGAGCGGTACGGTCCGACGATGGAACAGTCCGGCCCGTTGTTTCAAACGGAGCAATTTGCGCACGGAACGATCTAACCGCTCGATTGTGATTCTCTCCGATTTCACGGCTTCCACCGTGGCCTCGAATGCTGCGAAAGGGTCCGCGGGATACAATAACACGTCGCTTCCAGCGAGAAACGCTTGTACTGCTGACTCACCGACACCGTATCCGTTGACGATTGCGCCCATGTTCAAGGCGTCGGTCACGACGATTCCGTCGAATCCAAGCGAGTCAACCAATATGCCTGACATGACGCTGCGCGATAACGTTGCGGGGGTGACCGAACCGTTGTCGAGGCAGGGTAAGGCCATGTGCGCCGTCATGACGCTGGTAACGCCAGCGGCGATCGCCGCTCGGAACGGAGCAAGTTCCAAGGTGTCGAGTCGTTGCCAACACGCATCCAGGACCGGGAGGGCAATGTGCGTATCGGTGTCGGTATCACCGTGACCGGGGAAGTGTTTTGCCGTCGTGAACAGACCGTGATCGCTTGCGCCCCTGATGTATGCGGCGAGGGTTGGCTGGATTATTGTTGAGGTCCGCGACCGGGGAAAATGTCCAGTGGACACCAATGGCCCGTGCTTCCAATGCGGTTATCCGACCAACTTGATACGCATCGAGTTCACGACCGGTGGCACCGATTCCCATAGGCTGCGGGAAACCGGTTGACCCTTTCATGCGCATGGCAACGCCGTATTCAAAATCGGCGGTGACAATCATGGGTATTTTTGAGCGTCGTTGAAACGCATTCAACTTTGCGGCGGCAGAAAGGGGCGTACCGGTCGAGATGACAAGGCCGCCGATCCCCATCTCATCGATCCAACGGATGGCTTCGGTGAACCCCTCGCCGTTTTCGGCTGAATACGAGCCGAGCAGCCAAGGCATGATGAGCTGGCCAACCTTCTCTTCCACCGTCAACGACGTCATTATCGAATCGATCTTAACCCAACGGTCGGTTGGTGTTTGCGCGACGGTCGCCGTGGCTGCAAAGAAAACCGTTGTAGCGATCAGTCCCATGGAGGTGCCGTGTTTCGCAGTCGGTCGTTTGCGCAAGGTTTCCTTTTCCTTCTCTTAGTGAATGCGTGTGCGCAATCTGCTTTGCGCCCGTCCGTTCGACCAGGTATTGACGTCTTGTTGTCCGATTCGGCGCACCTTGTTGCCGATACTCGTGTCGGTTTGATCACCAATCAAACTGGCATCGACGCCAACGGCGTCGATGATGTAACTCGGCTGCTTGGTGCTGATGTGAACCTTACGGCGCTTTTTAGTCCAGAGCACGGTTTCCGCGGCGTGTTGGACCAACCAGAGGTTGGACACGGCGTGGATTCAGCCACCGGACTTCCAATTTATAGCTTGTACGGAGAGGTGCGGGCACCTAACGCCGAAATGTTGCGCAACATAGACGTGCTCGTCATTGATCTCCAGGACATAGGCAGTCGCACCTATACGTATGTGTCTACAATGATATTGGCCATGCGTGCGGCTCAGGAAAGTGGTTGCGCGGTCATCGTGCTCGACCGTCCAAATCCCATCGGTGCAGTGCTAGCGCAAGGGCCGGTTCTCGATCTTGCGCACGCTTCATTCGTGGGCATGCTGCCGGTGCCGCTGAGGCACGGAATGACCATGGGCGAACTGGCCTTGATGGCCAACGATGTCCTCGACATCAACGCCGGTTTGACCGTGGTGCCGACCGCGGGATGGGTTCGTGGGCAATGGTTCGACGAAACGGGCTTGCCGTGGGTGCGGCCGTCCCCAAACATGCCATCGTTGGAGAGTGCTGCCCATTATCCCGGCACCGTACTCTTTGAGGCGACGAATCTCTCAGTGGGGCGGGGCACCCCCATTGCGTTTCAAGTGATTGCGGCACCCTGGTTGCCAGCCGCCGAGATTGTCCGGATGCTGCCGGATCTGGTGGGTGTCTCTGTCACTGATACGACAATCACTCCTCAAGATCCAACCGACGGAAAGTATGGCGGTGTCGAGCTGCCGGCTTTGCGCTTCCGCGTGACCGACCGGGCGACATATGATCCCACTCGGCTGGCGGTCGAGATTTTACGTATCCTTCGACGCGAGACCGCCGATTCCCTGATGATTCGTGCGGCCGGGATGGATCGGCTTGCGGGCACCGACCGCGTCCGGACGGTTACCGACGAAGTTGCCCTCGACGCCTTGTGGGGTCCGCGACTGGCGTCGTTCGCCGACCATGTTCGGCAGTACCTGATTTATCGTTGATCATGGGCGGGAGATCGCCCCAAGTTCTGTCCCAACGATGGCCGATTGCCGTAGCTTCAATGGCCCGTTATTGTTAGCAGCCTTTTACCCGTACTCATGAAGCTCATCCCACCTTGGCTCCAACGCCCCTTTGAGCGGGCCCTTTCGCCGTTGGCGAGTGGCCTGATCACAACGGGCATTCACCCCAATACGCTGACGACGTTGGGGTTCATCGTTGTGGTGCTTTCCGCCGTTGCTTTTGGAGTGGGGTTTGTTCGGGTGGGAGGTTTCTTTCTGTTGCTGAGTGGCGCGTTCGACGTCCTAGACGGGAAAGTGGCACGTGGCGGCGGAATGATGTCTCGTTTTGGCGCGTTTTACGATTCGACCTTGGACCGTGTAGGCGACGGAGCAATTTTCGGCGGGATTGGTTTGTACTTCATGACCGGGGGGCTCTCCGACGAGCTGGCAGTTTGGGGTGTAGCTTCCGCGATGCTTGCGCTCTCGACTGCGCTGATTGTTTCTTACACACGAGCCCGCGCTGAGGGCCTGGATTTGGAATGCAAGGTCGGGCTTGCGCAACGGGCGGAACGAATTGTTGGGCTTGGTGTGCCCTGTTTGTTTTTCGGTGCCGGACCATCGGGTCTGATGCTACTCGGAATTGTGTCGGTACTCGGCGCACTTTCAGCGCTGACTGTCGTGCAGCGTATCAACCATGTATACCGGTTAACCCGGGCGGAGGTGTCGGAAAAGCCGGCACCGCAAGCGGTCCACGCCCTCGTTGACATGGAGGAAAGACAAAACACGTGAGTAATAATCCAGGGAGGGAAATCGCTCCTGCCGAGGGCAAACTCGGTGTCATGCTAGTCGGGCTCGGCGCGGTGGCGACGACGTATATAGCCGGTGTGGAGAATGTCCGGCGTGGGAGTGCGAAACCTGTCGGGTCGTTGGTGGAGTTGAGCACCATTCGATTGGGCAAACGCACGGAGGGGCGTGCGCCTAAGATTCGTGATTTCGCTCCGGTGGCCAAGTTGGACGACCTGGTGTTCGGTGCTTGGGACCCCATACCGGACAATGCGTACGACTCCTGTAAGGTGTCAGGGGTGCTGGACACGCCGCATGTCGAACCAATCGCCGATTTTTTGAAATCGATCAAGCCCATACCGGCGGTCTTCGACCGGAAGTATGTGAAGCGTTTAGAGGGGACCAACGTCAAGAGTGGGCGTACAAAAAGGGATTTGGCCGAGGCGGTTCGCGAAGATATCCGAACCTTCAAAGAACGAAACGGTTGTTCTCGTCTGGTCATCGTGTGGTGTGCATCGACGGAGATTTACATCACACCGGGTCCTGTCCATCAAACGGTGGCTTCGTTCGAGAAGGCAATGGCTGATAACGATCCCGCCATTGCACCCTCCATGTTGTATGCCTGGGCTGCGATGATGGAAGGCGTCCCATTTGCCAATGGTGCACCGAACCTCACGGTGGATATTCCGGCCATCCAACAACTCTCCGTCGAGCGCAAAGTCCCGATCTGCGGGAAGGATTTTAAGACCGGTCAGACCATGGTGAAGACCGTGTTGGCCCCTATGTTCAAAGCCCGGATGCTTGGTTTGAATGGTTGGTTCTCAACCAACATCCTTGGGAATCGCGATGGCGAGGTGCTGGACGACCCGGAGGCCTTCAAAACGAAGGAAGAGTCCAAGCTTGGTGTCTTAGAGCATGTGCTGCAACCTTCTGTGTATCCGGATCTGTACGGCAATACGTACCACAAAGTGCGTATCAATTACTATCCCCCGAGGGGTGACAATAAAGAGGGATGGGACAACATCGACATCTTTGGGTGGTTGGGTTACCCAATGCAGATCAAGGTAGATTTTCTGTGTCGAGATTCCATCCTCGCCGCGCCTCTCGTCCACGATCTCGCACTTTTTTGCGATCTGGCCGGTCGGGCCAAGCTCCCCGGAATTCAGGAATGGCTATCTTTCTACTTCAAGAGTCCAATGGCCGCTGAGGGACTCACGGCGGAGCACGATCTCTTTATTCAGCATTCAAAACTCAAGAACACGCTCCGCTGGCTCATGGGTGAGGAACAGATCACCCACCTCGGGGTCGAGTACTATCAATACGAGTAGGTGTGAGTACAGCGGAACTCGTTGTCGTTTTGGGTGGTGCCGCCCTCATCCTGGGACAGTTGTGGGCCTTTCTCGTCCCGCGAGTGATGGGGCCGCGCACAGGTGCCCGCGCCCAGGAGATCCGTGTGGTCGTCAAGGGCGAGTTCAATCCTGACGTGATAACGGTGGAGGCGGGCCGCCCCGTCCGCCTTCTGTTTTACCGCGACGAAACAGCCGCCCGGTCCAATCGCGTGGTGTTCGAACGACCGCAATTATCGCAAAACCTCACGTCGTTTCAGACGACGGCTGTGGAATTCACGCCGGAAGAATCGGGTGACTACCCGTTTCGATGCGGATCGATGAGCGGGCTTGTTGCTGCTCAAGTGGGTGGCGAAGCTGCGCGTCTCAACATCGGCCGGGGACACCGAGCCCATGGCTGATCGGCGGGTTGTTCTACCAATTGAGGGCATGTCCTGCGGCGCCTGCGCGGTAACCGTTCAACGGCGGTTGGCGGACATGAATAGTGTCACCGATGCCAACGTCAATTTCGCCACCGGCAAGGCCACGGTGATGCTACGCGACGGCAATGGTGTGGTTGCCGAGTTGGTGAAGGCTGTCCGTTCCGCCGGTTACGACTGTGTGAAATCATCCGCAGTACTACGCATCGAAGGTCTCCACTACGCGTCCGGGGTCATGCGTCTCGAAGAGCAACTCAACTCGATGACCGGTGTGCTGCGCGCGTCGGCGAACCAAGCGACAGAAACCGTCTTGGTGGAGTACGTGCCGGGTGTGGTATCGGCACGGGAAATCGAAACAGCAACCACGGATTTGGGATGGTTGTTGCCAGAACCTGTTGCTGAGGAAAATCCCGTTGAGCGCGAACAACTCCGACGGGAGTTAGAAACAAAACAGCTGGGTGTGAAGCTCGTTGTGGCCGGAGCAGTCGCGGTCATATCGATGATTGCATCGTTGCCGCTCATGGGTTCGGTGACCGCCAAGACCGGGGACCCGTTTGGTCGTGTGATGGGTGTGATTGACGGCCCGTTGCGAAGTATTGCGCCGGCGCTTTACACGTTAGACCCGTTTTTTCTGAGATTGTTTTTGTTGGTTGTCACGACGGTTGTCGTAGTGTGGCCCGGTGCGCAATTCTATAAGGCAGCCTGGCGGGGGGTGGTCCACGGCACCGCCGACATGAACACGTTGATTGCCATCGGTACGGGTGCAGCCTTTATGTATTCGGTGGTTGCCACGTTCCTGCCGTCGATTTTCAGCGCCGCGGGTCTTCCCGCAGATGTGTACTTTGAGGCAGTGAGTTGGATTATTGCCTTCGTTTTGCTTGGGCGTCTCCTTGAAGCGAGGGCCAAAGCACAGGCGTCCCTCTCCATCCGACGGCTCATGGCCCTGCGACCTCTGAAAGCCCGTGTTGAACGTGACGGTGTTGAACACGAAGTACACGTGGACGATGTCGTCTTGGGTGATCGTGTGATCGTCAGACCGGGTGAGACCATTCCGGTGGATGGAGTTGTGTTATCCGGAGAATCCGATGTCAACGAGGCGATGCTTACAGGCGAACCGTTGCCAGCCCCCAAGACACGCAACGATAAAGTGACCGGTGGAACCGTCAATTTGCGCGGTTCGTTTGCGTTCGAGACGACGGCAATTGGCAAAGCCACCACGCTCGCGCAAATAGCGCAATTGGTAGATGAGGCCCAGGGCAGCAAGGCGCCCGTGCAGCGCGTTGCCGACCGTATCGCGGGTGTGTTTGTGCCGGTGGTAATCGCCATCGCCATCTTTTCTTTCGCCGTCTGGTACATTTTTGGTCCCGAACCGCGTGCGGTTTACGCGATGCTCAGTTTCGTAACGGTGTTGATCATAGCATGTCCCTGTGCGCTCGGACTGGCGACCCCGACTGCGATCATGGTTGGGACCGGCCAGGGCGCGCGGCACGGGGTGTTGATTCGAGGTGGAGCAGTTCTCGAAAAAATGCGCGACGTCGATACCATTGTGTTCGACAAAACGGGGACCATCACAGAGGGCAATCCGACAGTTACGCACCTATTGAGTGCGAAACGATCCGACGGCGGGTCGGTGAACGCGGCTGAGATACTTCGTATGGCAGCGTCCGTCGAAGCGCGATCCGATCACCCCGTGGCGGGCGCCATTATGAATTCAGCCACGTCGCGCAAGATCAAACCCGACGGTGTCGAACGGTTTCGCGCCATGAGTGGTCGTGGTGTCCGTGGCATCGTCGGAAAGAGATTAGTTGAGGTCATCTCTGTTGCACATGCGATGGAGCGGAGTCTAGATTTACGCGATCTGGAGAAGGCCGCCGAAGTGCATCTGCTCGCTGGCCGTACACCCCTCGTCGTCGTTGCCAACGACACCGTGCAAGGAATGATCGTCGTCGCGGACGACATGAAGCCAAGCGCCACCCGCGCAATCGCGCGTCTCAAGGACCTTGGCTATGACCTGTTTGTGCTCAGTGGTGACTCAAAGGCCGCCGCACAGCTGGCAGGGGCCGCGGTTGGTATCGATCGGGTAATTGCACAGGTTGATCCGGCGGGCAAGGCTGATGAGATAAAAAGGTTACAAGCGGATGGGCGAACGGTGGCCATGGTTGGTGACGGTATCAACGACGCACCCTCGCTTGCTCAAGCAGATGTTGGCATCGCGCTCGGCAGCGGCACCGAGGTGGCTATCGAGGCGTCGGATGTAACTCTGATCAGCGGTGACCTGCGTGGTGTTGTCACGGCTGTGGAACTCTCCGCTCAAACGTTCAAAACGGTACGCACGAATCTGTTCTTTGCATTCATCTATAATATTGTTGGCATCCCAATTGCTGCCGGGATTCTGTACCCGCTGACCGGGCTCTTGCTCAGTCCGATTTTCGCGAGTTTTGCAATGGCGTTCTCGAGCCTAAGCGTCGTATCCAATAGCCTCAGGTTGAGGCGTTTTACGCCCACAACGATGTAGGTGTCGTTTTCATGCAATACTTCCACCGAACATCACTGCCGCCCAACGACGTGTTGAATGAAGCAGATCGATTTCTGGGACCACAGCTTGCAATGGCCGAGCAGTCAGATCGTGCACGAACGTATAGCGGAAATGTTGGCACACTCAAACTCGATGTGCGGGCCGAGGGTGGCCACTATACACTCATCACCATCGAAACGGATCAGGTGACGGAAAGCGAAATCGACAAACTCGCCAAACGGTTGTTGGGACTTGTTCATAAACGGCTCGATCCCACACACGATTTACGTGGCGCGTATTAGCGTACATGCCGTCCTGCCACCCATCAGACTTCGCTAATTGGTTTCGGGCTAGCCGCCGGGTTGGTTCGATAACGTGGTAAACACACCAGTCACCCTCACCGATCCGATTCCGGCCGGGCTCACAACTCGGCAGCTATTGGACATGTACTATTACCTCGTATTGACCCGTTCACTTGAGCAGCGTTTAGTGAACCTGTATCGCCAAGGGAAAGTCATAGGTGGGCTATACCGGTCCCTCGGGCAGGAGGGCGAAAGCGTAGCGAGCGCGTTCGCACTAGAGAGTGGCGACATCATGTCTCCGTTGATACGCAATCTCGGATCCATGTTGGTGATGGGTGCCCGTCCCGTTGAGATTTTGCGGCAGTACATGGCAAAGGCCAGCGGTCCCACTCGCGGACGCGAGATGAACCTCCATTTCAACGACCTCGAATTGGGGTATTTGGGGCAGATCTCACCATTAGGGGACATGATTCCGGTAATGGCGGGAATCGCTCTTAGCTTCAAACTGAAAAAGGAACCACGTGTTGGTCTTGTGTATATTGGCGACGGTGGAACCAGCACGGGGGCGTTTCACGAAGGGTTGAACCTGGCGGCTGTGCAACGAGTCCCGCTCGTCGTGATCGTGGAGCACAACGGCTATGCGTATTCCACACCGACGACGGGTCAAACGGCAATTGACAGACTTATCAAAAAAGCATTCGCCTACGGCATTCCCGCCGTAAGTGTGAATGGTAACGATGTGCTTGCCACGTACGAGGCAACGAAGCAAGCGGTAGCGGATGCACGGCAGGGTGGCGGAGTCACGCTTATCGAAGCCGTTACGTACCGACGCAAAGGACATGCGGAACACGACGATCAGGGCTATCAACCGGCTGATGAAATTGGGGCGTGGGAAAAGGCGGATCCGCTGACGCAATACGAAGCAACAATTGTCGAACGGCGATGGGTGCAACCGCTCAGTTTGACGGTAATTCGCGAGCGTGTTGAGCAGGAACTGAGCGACGCGGTAGAGGAATGTGAAAACGACCCACTCCCCGAGCCGGTGACGGCGCTTGGCGGCGTGTTGAGTGACGGTGAATTGACTGTGCCGCTTTGGTTCCGGAGGATTGATGGCTGAGGTGACGTATTTGGAGGCGCTGCGTCAAGGGTTACTCGAAGAGATGGATCGGGATGATCGTGTCTTTGTGATCGGTGAAGACGTGGCGGCATACGGCGGCGCTTTCAAGGTGACGGAGGGGTTTTTGGATCGGTTCGGCGCGGATCGGGTGATTGACACGCCGATCTCCGAAGCGGCCATCGTGGGTGCGGCAGCCGGAGCCGCGCATATGGGTTTGCGCCCCGTAGCTGAGATGCAGTTTATTGACTTCATCGCATGTGCCTATGACATGCTAACAAACTACGTGGCGACCGCCCGGTACCGGGCGGGACTGCGCACACCGATCGTCGTCCGCGGGCCATCCGGTGGTTTTGTTCGAGGTGGACCATTTCACTCACAGATGCCGGAAGCTGCCTTTTTTCATACACCGGGTTTAAAACTTGTGTGCCCCGCCACCGCACGCGATGCAAAAGGCCTCATCAAAGCGGCGATCCGAGACGAAGACCCCGTAATTTACTTTGAACACAAGTACCTGTATCGGCGGATCAAGGAGGACATTGATCCCGACGAGGAAATCCTGACGCCAATTGGAAAGGCGCGTATTGCCCGCGAAGGTGCCGATCTCACGATTGTCACGTGGTCGGCCATGGTATGGAAGTCCTTGGAGGCCGCCGAACAGATCGAGAACGAAGATGGTGCGTCCGTCGAGGTAATTGATTTGCGCACGTTACTGCCCATGGATGAAGACGCCATTATGGCGAGCGTCCGTAAGACGAATCGGTTGCTCGTGGTGCATGAGGACACGCGCACCGGTGGCATTGCCGGAGAAATCACCGCCCGGGTGAACGAACAAGCCTTTGAATACTTGGATGGGCCTGTCATGAGGGTGACGGCGCACGACGTTCCGCTTCCCTATGCACCGACACTTGAAGACTTTGTGCTGCCGCAAGTGGATGATGTGGTGAAAGCGGCCCGTTGGTTGTTGGCCTATTGAGAATAGATTGGATGGGGTTTGCTCGTGGTGCCACCATCCGTTGCTGAATGTGGTGCCTCACGGCAGCCGCAGAACGCGAGCAGGTCAGGGGAACGCACCAATATGACCTTGACCACAGGCGGCGCCGTATTGGGTGCATGCCCCTTCGGACCAGTGCCCACCAACACCGCCACTTGATGGTCAGGGCAATGCGGGATGCGGAAATGTTCGCCGGTATTTTGATGAGCAGATGCACAGAGCAATCACTTGTCCGCGCGGAGTCCACGGGCCAACCGACGCGTTTGCCCGTCCGGATCAATGTCCGCTCGCAGAACAGGGCATGCTTAGCTAGTTTAAAAACCGGACGGCGCCGATAAGTGAACAAAACCAGATGGTACCAACGTGCGTCTGGGCGTGAATTGGGCATGATCCACTATGCCCGGCGGAGTCGTTCGGTGTCTCACCAGAGAAAACCAATCGCAATCAATAAACCGCAAATAGCCCTTTCGAGCTGATCGAGGAGCATCAGATGGCGCGTGTAGACGTAATAATGCCGCAGATGGGTGAGTCAATCGCCGAAGGCACCGTTTCGCGGTGGATGAAAAAGGTCGGGGATCAGGTAAAGCGCGACGAACCGATCTTGGAAATCTCCACCGACAAGGTCGATGCCGAAATCCCGTCTCCGTCCGCCGGTGTGCTGGCAGAGATCAAGGTGCAAGAGGGTGAGACGGTTGAGGTGCTGACCGTTGTTGCGGTATTGGAAACGGAGGCCGGAGCGGTCGTACCGGCAGCCCCGCCCGCCGCGGCTCCGAGCGCGGGATCGAATGAGGTCGAGGCAACGGCTCCGGTTGCGGAAGCCCCCAAACCCGCGGTTCCGCCCGTTGCGGCGGCTGTTGTGACTCAAACGGCTGCGGCGCCGCCCGGTTCGTCAGAAGAGCGGTTGCGTCAGCGTTCCACCCCGCTCGTCCGCAAGATGGCGGTAGAGTACGACGTGGACATTGCCACCGTACCTGGTACAGGCTACGCGGGTCGGGTCACCAAGAAAGACTTGATGGCCTTTGTCGAGTCAGCTCCCTCGCAGTTACCGGTGGTGGCAACCGCCTCCACGCCGGTAGTCGCGCCAGCGAGTCCTTTGCCTCAGCCTCAAGTTGAAGCATGGTCCGGCGATCGTGTCGAACCCATGACAAAGATTCGCAAACTGACCGCTGATCACATGGTCATGTCACGGCGCACTTCGGCGCATGTCACGAGTTTTTACGAAATAGATTTTTCCAGGATTGCCGATATTCGACGTGTCAACAAAGCATCGTTCGCACAACGCGGTGCCAAGCTGACGTACATGGCGTTCATCATCAAATCCGTTGCGGACAATCTGCGGCGCCATCCAATTTTGAATGCGTCCGTGAGCGGGGACAACATCGTATATCGCCACTCCATCAACATCGGCATCGCCGTTGCGCTCGATTGGGGTCTTATCGTACCAGTGATTCGTGACGCTGACGAATTGTCGGTGCTTGGTGTATCAAAGTCCGTAGCTGATCTTGCTGAGCGAGCGCGGTCCAAACGGCTGTCGCCCGATGAAGTGCAAAAAGGGACGTTTACGATCACAAATCCCGGGGTGTTCGGATCGTACATCGGAACACCAATAATCAATCAACCGCAGGTTGCGATTCTTGGGATCGGGGCAATTGAAAAGCGACCCAAAGTGATCACGCTGGAAGATGGCCAAGATGTCATTGCGATTCGCACGATGAGCATGTTCTCAATCTCATATGATCACCGAGTGGTCGATGGTGCCGATGCTGATCGTTTCATGGCCGACTTAAAACGAGATCTTGAGCAATTTCCCGACGAGGGGATGTAGGATGAGGAGGAGTGTCGATGTCGATGGCGATCGTTGGGTGGTCTATCCGTCCGGCCGAATCACCGTCTATTCCCGTGACGAGTTCGGTCTCGTGTTCGAAAAAGGCTCCGGCCCCGACCGTGTACGCCGTGTTACTCGGTATGCGCCAACCGGTGCTCGTCGTCCCGACCGCGCGCTTGCTGAGTTGAGTGAAGTGCAGCTTTTTGAACTGTTTCGTGTTTCGCAGCCGGCCTGGACCAGCCCGGTGACCTCATACGCCAAGAAAACTCCCGGAAACGGGGAGACTTCCTAGCACCGATGGGGGTGGACCTGCACCTCCACTCGACGGCCTCCGATGGCACCGTTCCACCTGAGCTGGTGCCGTCTGCCGCGCACGCGGCCGGTATTCATGTTATGGCCCTCACGGATCACGATACCATAGCTGGTGTTTCCGCCGCGACCGCCAGTGGGCACGAAATCGGGGTCCGTGTGATCGCTGGCTGCGAGTTTTCGGTTGCCGCGTGGTGGGGTGAGCTTCACTTGCTTGGTTACTTTCTGCCGTTGGACGACGCCGATCTCGAGGCATTCCTTGTTCGCCAACGTAAAGACCGAGAAGGTCGGATTACCGAGATCCTCACACGGCTCGCCAACGGTGGGGTCCACATCAAATTTGATGCAGTTTTGGCAGAAGCAAAGACGGGATCATTGGGGCGCCCGCATGTTGCGCGAGCCATGGTGAACGCCGGAATCGTTGGCTCGGTTTCGGAAGCGTTCGATCGGTTTCTTGCCGATGGAAAACCGGGATTCGTGCCGCGCCAACTTGTTGATGTCACATACGTCGTGGATCTTGTCCGTCGTCTCGGTGGTGTGACGTCCGCCGCACATTTGAAGGACCGTGGCACACGGACAAATTTGACCCGTCTTCGTGAGATTGGCGTGGATGCGGTCGAAGTTCAACATCCGGCCCACGACGCGCGTGTCTCGTCGCGATTACATCAAGACGCTTCTGACCTCGGCATGCTGATGACGGGTGGCTCGGATTGGCACGGAGCGGAGAATCCACGCCGTGTCACGCTTGGGGCAGTTGATGTTCCGTACGCATGGCTGCAAAAGATCGAGAACGTACATCGCGAACGCGCCGCGTGATGGGAACTGCCCACCAGGCGGCCGCGTTTGATTTGTCAAAGCGAGAGTATAAGTGAGTGTGACGTGAACGAAATAACGAACCAAGAAACAGACTACGATGTGATTATCGTTGGCGGAGGCCCCGCAGGTCTCTGCGCCGCCATGTATTCGGGTCGCGGCATGTTGAACGCCGTGCTGATTGAGCGGGGAGCGCCGGGTGGCGAATTACTCAACACCGAACTCATCGAGGACTATCCGGGGTTTGAGAGTATCCTCGGGCGTGATCTGGCGGACAAGATGGCTGCCCATGCGGAAAAATTCGGAGCCAAGATTGTCACCGACACCGTCGATTCCATCGAAAAAATGCAATCCGGTGACTTCGAAGTAAAAACGCAACTAGACAAGGTCTATAGTGCACCGACAATCATCCTTACCGCCGGTGGTTCCCCCAACAAGCTCGGTGTTCCGGGCGAGCTTGAGTACGCGGGGAGAGGCGTGTCCTATTGCGCGGTGTGCGACGGCGCGTTTTTCAAAGGAGAAACGCTGGCAGTGATCGGCGGTGGAGACGCCGCTGTTGAAGAGGCCATGTACCTCACGCGCTACGCCGAAAAAGTCATTTTGGTACATCGACGAGACAAGTTGCGCGCCTCGAAACTACTGCAGCAACGGTTATTCCAAAATCCAAAGATTGAGGTCGTTTGGAATAACACTGTTGACGAAATTCTGGGCGGACCGGCCGGTGTTAAGTCCGTTCGTTTGCGCGACACGGTGACCAGCGAGACAAGTAGTCTCGAGGTTGGCGGTGTTTTTATCTTCATCGGGTTTACGCCAAATAGCGGTCTCATCAAAGGGCATTATGACCATGATGAAAGCGGATACGTTGTGACAGATTCGCACATGATGACCTCTATTCCAGGACTCTTCGCTGCCGGCGACCTGCGCGTCCAACTCACACGGCAAATTACGACTGCGGTTGGTGATGCCACGACAGCGGCCATCGCCGTCGAGAAGTACCTCACGGAGCGGAAGACCGACGGAGCTGAGGTTGTCACTACCTGAAGTTGTAAGTATCACCAACGGTTCTTTTGCCGAGAACTGTTACCTGCTCGTGGATCCGGCCAGCGGCGACGTCGTTATTGTCGATCCTGGCGAAGAGGCCGAGCTGTTTCTGAAACGCATTGACACAGAGGGTTGGACCCCGCGCGCTATTTGGCTGACACACGCGCATCTCGATCACATTGCCGGCGTGGCCCACGTGGTACGCGAAACTGGCATTGAGATTTTCTTACACCCAGCTGATCGGGAATTGTACGACAACGTGGTGTCGCAAGGGCAATGGCTCGGCGTCACCGTCGAGCAGCCACCACCGCCGGACCATGAAATCGCCGCGGGTGACGTGATGACGGTGGGACGTTTCTCGTTCGACGTGCGTTATGTGCCCGGACACAGTCCGGGTAGTGTGGCATTCATTGGACATGGTTTCGCCATAGCGGGCGATGCGCTTTTCGCCGGTTCCGTTGGGAGAGTGGATCTTCCCGGTGGCGATGGTGCGACCCTGCTGAAAAGTATACAGGACGAGCTAATGTCGTTGCCCGACCAAACCGTCGTGTATGCCGGCCACGGCCCAAACACAACGATCGGTCACGAGCGCGCAACCAATCCTTTCCTTACGGGCGCGTTCCCACTCGCCTGATAATGAGCATGTCTCAGATTGATACTGCCGACCCACCGCAAAAGCAGGATCTGCGATGTTTGCGTTGCGGATTTGACGTTAAGTCGAAGCCGTGGGGCTGTAAGAATCCGTGTGGGAACTGCGGTTTTGTGTATCCGCTGGGAGATTGTTCGGATTGAGCGAGCCGTTTTCGCGGCCGCTCAGCTGCCTGCTGCCAGTTACCCGCTGCCAGCTTACTCCCAGGAAGATTGCGCTTCGTTTGCTTGCGCGCATCACAAGGACACGAATGCCTTCAAGTCAAAACGATGGTGCCGGAGTTTGTTAGGAGTTCTCGACGCATGCCGGTCGGGTTTTATGCTGATGGATGTGTCAGCTAACATGGAGCAGGCAGCGGGTAGCTGGTTGCCGGCACCTGAGCCGCTGCGCGGCTCCAGTGCCGAAGGGGGGATTCGAACCCCCACGGGATTGCTCCCACTGCGCCCTGAACGCAGCGCGTCTACCAATTCCACCACTTCGGCTTCACGTCCCCTAGGAGGGGTGCCGAATATAGATACGGTCGCTTGGTGGGGTCAACCGTTTCGGTTGACCGGTCGGAAAGTGTTTCCTATCTTCGGTTTAGCTTGTGTCCAACCAAAGCAAAGAGAAGGACTCGAACCACCGCCTATTGGCGCGGAACCGCAAGGCTCGCCACGACTACCATATCCTAGAGACCTTCGAGGCGGGATTGGTTCTGACCGGTACCGAAATAAAATCGGTCCGAGAGGGCAGGGTGAACCTCAAGGGGGCCTTTGGGGTGGTCCGCAGGGGTGAGGTTTTCGTCGAAGGCATGAACATTACACCCTATGGATCTGGTGGGTACGTCAACCACAAGCCGGAACGTGCCCGCAAACTTTTGCTGCGGCGCAAAGAAATCCGAAAGCTGATAGGGGCGGTGCAGCAAAAAGGACATACGTTGGTAGCGTTGGACATCCACCTGTCCAATGGGTTTGCCAAAATGACATTGGCGCTTGGCAAAGGAAAGAAGTCGTATGACAAACGAGAGGATCTCAAACGGCAGACGGTTGAGCGGGATATGCAACGCGCGGTAGGCAAACGGTGATATTTCGTTCTTTTGTGGCGCTCGCCGCTGTTTCTGGTGCAGTCTCCTCCTCAACACCCGTTGCGGTGGTGATCGCCACGTCGCGCGGTTCTGAAACGATCGTCGTGTCGTATGAAGCCGGTTACCCAGCGTTACCGGCGCCGGCCTTGGAACGTTTGCTTCCTATCGAGGTGTCGGCTGACGCAGAGTGGGCCCATGTGCGGTTTGCCGACCAGCCATTCCGATTTTTACTCGGCGCGCCTGTAGTGGAGCACCGCGGTCGGGTCATGCATTTGGTGGGTGGCGCGTATGTATTGAGTGACACGCTCTACGTCCCACTGCAATGGTTGACCCATTTCATACCGCGTCTGTTCGGCGAGTCCTATCGGTACGATCCTTCGCAAGCGCGGTTGGAAGAGGTGGGGGCTGTTGTGCCGATGGTGGTGGCAACGACGAATGCACCACGTGTCAAAGAGACCGAGCTGCCACCCGCCAATGCGGCCGGGCTTCGCTTCCCCCATCGGGTTGTGGTGGACGCCGGGCATGGCGGATCGGACCCCGGGAACCCGGGCCGGTATTTGCCCCGTGGCGTCCAGGAGAAGCACGTCAACCTGGCCATCGCCAAAGCCCTCGAACGGGAACTAGAAAAACTCGGCGTGGACGTGATCATGACCCGGACGACGGACGTGCTCGTCCCACTTTATGACCGCGCGCCTTTGTGTCGCGATGACTGCGACTTGTTCGTGAGCATTCACGTAAACGCATTCGCGCGTCTGGGAGCGCGTGGCTTCGAAACGTATTTCCTTGATCATGCCAAGAATGAGGCGGCCGAACGCGTTGCAGCGATGGAAAACCAAGCCCTGCGTTACGAGGCTGAGCTGCAAACTGAACCGACGAGCGAGATGGGGTTCATTTTCCAGGACCTTCTCCGCAACGAGTATCTGCGTGAGTCAGCGCGGCTGGCGGACGACATTCAACAGCGGGCGGGGCTCGTCCATCCGGGTGGCGGGCGATACGTTGCGCAGGCGAACCTCGCGGTGTTACGAGGTGCAACCCGACCCGCCGTTCTGGTCGAAACCGGTTACGCCTCGAACCCGGAAGATGGACGATTCCTCGCATCCATTGCGGGTCAGCGACGTCTGGCAAGCGCGATTGCATCAGGGATTGTCGATTACCTCCGTAGCTACGAGTTGAAGACGGCTGCAACCTCCCGGCGATGATTCCGTATCGGTTCGTTCTCGTGCTCGCCACTGTCACAGTCGCGTGCGCGTACTATAATGGACTCTACAATGCCAATCGGTTAGCAAGCGAAGCACGACGAGCGGAGTCGGAAGGACGCCGCGGCGACGCGAGGTCTCTTTGGTTGCAAGCCGCGATGCGGGCGGATTCAGTCGCCGCACGGTACCCAAACTCAAAATATCACGATGATGCCCTTCTCATGAGTGGCCGGGCGCAAAGCCGCGTGGGTGACTGTCCGCTGGCCATGGTTCCGCTCGAGACGGTTGTCGCGGTGAGTGAGGACGACCGCATTATCGACCAAGCCAGGGTCCTTTTGGCTGAATGTCAGCTAAAACAACGACGCTTTGACGACGTGATCGAGACGGTAACACCGCTATTGCCAGTTGATGCGTTGACCCGGCACGATCGGGCTCGTAGCCTCCGGGGCCGCGCGCATCTTGCCCTGGGTAATACGGCAACCGCTGCTCGCGATCTGTCACCGCCGACCGATCTCATGAGCCGGTTTGACCTAGCCGCCGCATTGCTTGCCAATGGAGAGGTCGAGCGCGCTCGTGTTGAGCTAGCGGTCACCGAAGAATTTTCGTACCAAGAAACGCGTTGGATGGGTTTGCTCGACAGTCTTGGCGCCGACGATCCAGGTAGTGTATCGGGTTTTGTGGACCGTTGGGTTGCCGATCAGGATGTAGCGACAGACGCTCGTGTGCGGTTGTTGATGGCAGATGCGCAACGCTGGAATCAACACGGCGATCTCGAAAGTGCTCTTGCGCGTCTCCATGAGGCCTCGAGCCTGTCCGATGATTCCTCCGTGGTCGCGTCGATTCGTTATGAAATCGCGGTCGTCGAGTTGCGTCGCGCGGAGACTGTGGTGGACATCACGGAACACATTCGAACGTTTCGTGGTCTGACGGGTGCGGCGGGATTCGACGAGATTCCAAGTGATGTTTTTGTTTCGATTCTTGAACGTGTCGTGACGGCCGTAAACGCCTCCAACAGCGGGGGCCTCTGGATTTTCCGGGCGGCCGAAACGGTGCGTGACTCACTTCGTCAACACGAGTTGGCGGCTCTACTCTTTATCCGGGTGGCGACTGACCATCCGGCTACGGCCATTGCACCGAAGGCGTTGTTGGCATTGGCAGCGCTTCGTCCCGATGCCGCCGATTCAATCGTCGGAATCTTGTCCCGGGACTATGCCGATTCCCCGTACACCGATTTGGCGACCGGTGGGGTCGGGGCCGGGTATGCGGCGTTGGAGGATTCGCTTCGCCAAGTTTTACAAATGCCCAGACGCGACAGCACGGGCGGTTTGAACCGCCGGAACGAGGGCCCAACGTGATTCGCATCTGGGACTGCGATTTTCAAAACCCGATTCTGTTGGCGGCGGGCACCGCGGGGTTCGGTCGTGAGGTAGCGGGTGTTATCGATATTGATCGGTTGGGCGGAATCGTCACAAAGGCGGTGAGTCCGGAGCCCCGCACCGGAAACCTCGCGCCGCGAGTAGCCGAATACGCAGGTGGGATGATCAATTCCATCGGTTTGGCGAATCCGGGCGTTCGTGTGGTGGCCGATGAGATGTTGCCCTGGTTGGCCACCAACCTCAAACGTGCGCGGGTTTTCGTGAACGTCGTCGGATCCATGCCGGCGGATTACGTGGTGGTGGTGGAACAACTGACCGAGGACGCCGTTGTCACGGCATTTGAACTCAACGTCTCATGTCCGAATACTGATCGGGGCGGTGAGGAGTTTGGCGCCGACGCGGATGTGCTGGCGGATTTGGTGCGCCGGTGCGTTGGAAGCACCGACAAACCCGTGTTGGTAAAACTCGCGCCAACGCTTGGTGACGTTGGGGCCACGGCCGCGGTGGCGGCGGAAGCTGGCGCGACGGGGATCTCGGTGGTGAACACGGTACCGGGACTTGTTCTGAACGAGCCGCTCCGCGGGGAGGCATTGCCTCGGTTGGGTGCCGGTCGGGGTGGGGTGAGTGGCCCCGTCCTCTTACCGGTTGGCATCCTGGCCACCAAACGGGCAAAAGAAGAAACCGGGTTGCCGGTAATTGGTGTTGGAGGGATCCGAACCGTTTCTGACGTGTTTCAGTATCTGTCAGCGGGCGCGGATCTGGTGGCCCTCGGAACGGCAGCACTT
>JAZDDC010000552.1:0-5160 GCA_036679565.1 Gemmatimonadota bacterium | reverse complement strand
GGTCAGCGACAGTCGCCTCCTCTAGTTCGAACGACGTGCGGCGGGTTGTCTGCCGGCTACCGGAGTTTGCGCAATTTGCGACGGTGGTGGCGGCAAGTCCCAACGCGGCCAGCTCAATAAAATCGCGCCGGTTGAATCGGGTGCTTCTGGAATTGTCTAGTGTGTCTGGCGTTTCCATGGGATCTCGTGGGTGTGTGTGTTGAAATTTGTTCAGAAGATCATAACATCCACCGGGGATCCTCCGGTACCATACGTTGTGCTCGGCGTCGTATCGTCTACGAGCCGGGTTGGCTTGTCACTGCTCCCTCCGAAGCAGACGATACGAGAGCTGCGTACTTACCCATCACGCCTGCCCGCCGAATGTCTGGCGCCGACCAACGTTTTCGCCGTCGCCGTAGTTCTTCATCGGACACTGTGGTGTCCACTCGACGTACTTTGACATCGATGGTGATAGGATCGCCTTCTTCGATGAGGGCAATTGGTCCGCCGACCGCGGCTTCCGGAGTGACGTGTCCGACCATGAGTCCCCTTGTCGCCCCGGAAAACCGGCCATCGGTGAGTAACGCAACATCGGCCCCGAGTCCCGCGCCAACGATAGCCCCGGTCACGCCGAGCATTTCCCTCATGCCGGGCCCGCCCTTTGGCCCCTCGTAGCGAATGCCGAATACTTTCACCACGCAACCGTCTGGTGCCAAGTTGCCACGCAAGATTGCCAAGCCTCCGGTTGGTTTGATCGGATCGTTGATGCTGCGAATGACATCTAACGTTTCATCGCCCACGGCACCGATCGCCTCGTCCTCGAGTGTCTTGCCTGTGACCGTCATGGTGTCGCCTGACAATCGACCGGCGTCAAGTAGCAACCGAGCGAGTCGCTGGACACCGCCGGCTCTGTGAAAGTCAGGCGCTGTGTAGCGCCCGCTGGGCTTGAGGTCTGCTATCAACGGAGTGCGTTCGCTGATGGCGTCGAACTCGTCGATGTCAAAGGCAATGCCTGCCTCACGTGCCACCGCCAGCAGGTGGAGCACCGCATTGGTGGAGCCACCCGTCGCCGCAACACATGCGACCGCGTTCTCGATTGATGTTTTGGTGATGACATCTCGTGGTCGTCTGTTTTCGTGAATCATCGAAACGACCAGTCGGCCGCACTCCCGAGCGGTTTCTGGCTTTTGTGGGTCCAGGGCCGGAACGCTACCACTGCCCATGGGCGAGATACCCATCATCTCGAACGCGGTGGCCATCGTATTTGCTGTGAATTGTCCACCACACGCACCCGCTGCGGGACACGCATTGCGTTCGAGATCATCAAGTTCTTCGGGTGTCATCCGGCCGGCGGCGCACGCACCGACTCCCTCGAACACATCTTGAATCGTCACGTCGTGACCCTGAAAGCGACCCGGCATGATGGAACCGCCGTACAGCATCAAGCCCGGTCGATTCACACGGACAAGCGCCATGACCATAGCTGGGATCGTTTTGTCACAACCAGAAATGGTCACGATACCATCGAACATGTGGCCTTCGCACATGAGTTCTACGGAGTCGGCCACCACTTCACGAGAGACAAGTGACGTCTTCATGCCGATGGTCCCCATGGTGATAGCATCAGACACGACGATCGTGTTGAACTCCAGAGGTGTCCCGCCCGCTGCGCGGATTCCCTCCTTGACCCATCCACCGATCTTGTCGAGGTGGGCGTTGCACGGTGTGGTTTCGGACCAACTGTTTGCCACCCCGATCAGGGGTTTTTCGAAGTCTTCGTCCTTCAGCCCCACGGCGCGCAACATGGCGCGAGCGGGTGCCCTATCTCGGCCCTGGAGAATGGTACGGCTGGGCCATTCGGCGGAGCTGGTTTGCTGCGAAGTACGATTTGACATGTCACACTCGTGGCCAATGGTTTACTCACGGTGGTTCGCCATCCTTCGTGGCCGTCGCGGTAAACAAGCCTGTTGCCCACGAAAAAACCGTCCGCTCGGGGAATCTGAGCGGACGGCTAGCGGTGTCAAGTTTTGCGACGACACTAAATCTGACAGG
Organism: Gemmatimonadota bacterium; assembly: GCA_036679565.1. Lineage (GTDB taxonomy): Bacteria > Gemmatimonadota > Gemmatimonadetes > Gemmatimonadales > GWC2-71-9 > JAZDDC01. Next base: position 3,129 of record JAZDDC010000552.1, on the reverse strand, counting down.
TACTCCTCAAGATTCAGCGCTACGACGTTTTGCGTGGAGAGGCCGACTGTCTACTCGTGTCTCAATGCCTCGATGGGATCGACGCTCGTTGCTCGTCTAGCTGGGATGATGCTGGCCAAGATGCCAACGACGGAGATCACGAGCACGATAGTTCCAAAAACCATCGGGTCGCGTGGTTCAACGTTGAACATCAGGATCCCAATGATGTTCGAGAGCCCGAAGGCCATGACCAGTCCAACTGCGAGTCCGATTCCCAGCTGAAAGGTGCCTTGACGAAGAATGAGCCTGATCACATCGCGCGATTGCGCACCGAGCGCCATCCTTATCCCCATCTCTTGCACGCGGCGGTTCACAGAGAAGGACAATACACCGTAAAGCCCGATGGACGCCATGAACAACGCGGCAAGTCCAAAGACAATAAATAACGTACCAAATACTTGAAAGAACCAGGTGTCCTCCTCCCAAACACCTTGCGCGGTAAGCACGTTATAGATCGGCAGGTCCGGATCCACGGCTCGGACGGCTTCGCGCACCGAAGACGTGATTGTCAGTGGGTCTCCCCCGCCGGTGCGGACGGAGATGCTCAAGAAACGGGCGTCGCGCTGTTTTGCCGGTACGTAATACAGTGTTGGGTCGAGGTCGTTACCGCCTGCCCATTCGATTTCCGCAAGGTTGGGGACAACGCCAATAATGCTCTTCCAGTCTTCCTCGCTGTCTGACGTTCCCTCCCGTATGCGTCGTCCGATGGGGTCTTCCCCGGGAAAGAAACGTTCGGCAAACCGTGTGCTGACGATTGTCACGGGGAGTGCGTCCACCTCGTCCTGCTCCATGAAATCGCGACCGCGACTCACTTCGATTCCAAACGTGTCGAAGAAACCGGGTGTGATGGTGTTCGTCGCACTACGCGGGTAGTCCTGATCCGTCGCGTAGGTTTCTCCTTCGATCGCGAATCGTGTTGCCCCCGAACCTCCGGGTGGGATACCCGAAGAGAGCGCTGCAGCCTGCCCTCCGGGGAGGCCACGAAGCCGCAGGAGCAGGTCGGAGAAGAAACGCTCTCGCGAAGTTCTGTCTGGATAATCGGTCTCGAACAGACCAACACGTGCTGTGAAGACGTTTTCGGCTTCGAAGGCAAAATCGTAATTATTTAGGTTGACGATGCTTCTTGTCATGAGACCGGCACCGACCAGCAATGCGCACGATAACGCTATCTCTCCAATGACGAGGACTTTTGATAGGTTACCGCCTTGCGCCCTTGACGATCCCCGTGCCTCGTCCTTTATGATGGCATTCACATCCGTTTTCGAGATCTGGTAAGCTGGTGCGGCACCTGATACCAACGCGGTGATTGCGGAGATGACCAACACGAACACGAGAACCGGAAGGTCAACGGCAAAGGTCATAAAGTAAGGTTTGCCAACGCCCTGTGTTGCACTGTCAAAAAGCGCCACACCGTAAAACGCTATCGCGATGCCGAGCACGGATCCGGCTAATGTCAAAATCACCGCCTCTGCAAAAAACGGGGACACGACGCGGTATGTGGTAGCGCCCAGTGCCGAACGTAGCGCGGCCTCCTTGGTTCGAAGCGTAGCGCGTGCGAGCAACAGGTTAGCAACGTTCGCGCACGCGATGAGCAAGACGAAAAGGGTTGCGATCTGCATCGCACCAAAAACGGCAATCAGGTCGTCACCCGCGCTATCTTCAACGAATGTTTCGAACACAGCACCGACGCCTTCATTGCTCTCAGGATACTGTTGTGCGAGCCGTGTGGTTATCGTGGCGAACTCCAGCTCTGCCTGATCCCTAGTGACGCCGTCCTTGAGACGCCCGAACACGTTGTACCAACCGCCATCGCCACGCTCTTCCAACTCAGCGCGTAGGTCGCGGCGTGCGACCCAAATCTCCTGATCCGCCGGGAACATGAAGCCGTCCGGCATTACACCGAGCACCGTGGCCTGCTCGCCGTTTACTTTGACGATCTGCCCTACGATCGCGGAATCCGAGTTGTGCCGAGTCTCCCATACATCGTGCCCGAGGATCACAGTCAATGGTGCACCAGGAGCGTCATCCCCCTGTCTAAACCCGCTTCCGATGACGGGTCGTACTTGAAGTAAATCGAAAACGTTTGCCGTGACGAACGCACCCTGTAGTCGTTCAGGCCCTTCAGTACCGCTGACATTGACAGTGCCGGTTGCGTAACCCGCCAATCCTTCGAACGATTGCTGTTGGTCTCGCCAGTCGTAGAAATCGTGTTGAGGAACACGCATCTCTTCGATGTTCTCTGACGGATTGGTGCGATGCACCAGAAATAGCTCGTCAGCATCCGGCACGCCGAGACCGCGGCCGAACACGCCGTACACCAGACTGAACACCGTTGTGCATAAGCCGATGCCCAGTCCGAACGCCAAGACGGAGATGATACTGGACCCGGGTCGTTTGAGGAGCGTACGCACACCGAACCGGAAATCTTTGAGTAGTGACTCGATCATGATCCCAATGAGAAAAGAGACTACTGCTAGCGCGGCGATTTTCCGCGCTTGGGACCTTACGGGATGGAGGGCGTTATCGTTTCACGACGGGCGACGGGTGTAAGGCGGAAGCCGGTAGGACGGAAAGCGGTAAGACGGTAGGCGGCAGGGTGGTACCGCCGCACACACCACCCACGTTGTAACACATACCGCCTTACCGCCTTACCGCCCTACCGCTTTCCGCCCTTCCGCTCTTTTTCTTTTAGCCGGTCAGTCTTTCGCAACGCATCGCGCAAGACGTACTCAATTTGCCCGTTCACACTCCGCAACTCGTCGGCGGCCCACTGTTCGAGACGGTCGTACAGTGTCTGATCGACACGGAGCAGAAACGCTTTCTTGGTTGCCAATGTGCTTGACCTTTACTGATACAGCGTCCCCGTGTTCACAACAGGTTGCGGCGCGCGATCGCCACACAGGACAACGAGCAAGTTGCTCACCATGGCTGCTTTCCGTTCATCGTCCAGTGTGACGATGTTTTGTTTCGCGAGAGAATCCAGGGCCATTTGGACCATTCCAACGGCGCCTTCGACGATTTTCGTGCGTGCGGCAATGATGGCGTCTGCTTGCTGCCGTTGAAGCATGGCGGATGCAATTTCCGGAGCGT
>JAZDDC010000551.1:0-26361 GCA_036679565.1 Gemmatimonadota bacterium | reverse complement strand
ACTCGAAACGCACACCCAATTCACGTTGTCTTCTTGTTCCAAGGGAGAATCCCCTGGTCACCCGGTGCGATATACGGCGCAACGTCGCTGAAAAACCTGTCATCAATATGATAGCCGGAACCAGGAATCCGACGACTACCCGCAGCCCCCATGCTGTCATGCCAGTACGATAAAACCGCGCCGCTCGATCGGTGATTGGTGGTACTTCAACCGACTCTTGGATTTCTTGTTCCCAACTAACCGTTCCTGAAACATCCGGTTCGACCGCGGCTGCCGATCTGATTGGTAGCACGAGGCATAGCAAGAACCAGATCGACACGCTGCGCGACCCGATTCTTCGGATGGAATGTGCCAACTCACCAGTGTGCATGAAACCTCATAACGGGACCACCGAACAACTTGCTCTTCCTAGGACGGTGTCGCCAGCATGTCGTGGGCGGCTTTTGGCCACGGAGGATTTGCATCTGCGTTCATAATAGAATAGTATTCGTTATATCGAATCCTGACTAAACGGCAATTGGGAATGACAAAACCTCTTCGGCTCACACCGGCCTTCTTTCACATCATGCTGTCGGTCGTGAATGAGGCTCAACACGGCTATGCCATCATGCAGGCGGTCCACGATCGCACGTCGGGTTCCGTCACACTTGGCCCCGGTTCCCTCTACTGGGCAATCAAACGGCTCGTGGATGCGGGTTACCTGGAAGAAGTTGTGGACGGTCTGGGTGAGCGTCCGCAACGGCGGCGGTATTACGAAATCACGGGAACCGGTAGGACCGTCCTCGAACGGGAGGTCAAAGTCCTGGCGGACATCTTGGGATACGCGGAATCCCAACAGTTGATCAAACGCCGAGGAACAACATGAGTCGGGGTGGTTGGTATCGCCGGTTGTTGCGGTTCTATCCGCGGGCGTTTCGTGACCGGTACGGCGCGGAGATGGAGCTTCATTTTGACCAAACCAAAAAAGACGCAAACGGAGTCGGTCGATTTCGTTTTGGTGTCCGTGTTCTTGTCGATTTCGTTCGTACCGCCGCCAGCGCATGGGTAACCACGTTAGTGCGTCAATCGGCCTGCACCTTCAAGGGAGGTGGTGTAGTGGATCGTTTCAGTCAGGACATTCGTTTTGCGATTCGGACTTTACGAAAACGTCCGGTGTTTACCATCGTTGTCGTCGCCACATTGGCGATGGGGATAGGTGCCAACACGGCCATCTTCACGATCGTGAACGAAATCCTGCTACGACCCCTTCCGCTGGGCGAACCGAGCAAAGTCGTTGATCTTTTCGCGGAGGTTCCCGGTGGCAACAGTTTTGGTGGCTTTTCCTACACGGACTATGTCGATTATCGCGATCGTAACGACGTACTGAGCGGACTCGCAGCCTTCATGGGTGTTCGTGTGGATGTCGGTTCGGATGAAAGAGCGCGTCGTGTTTCGGCCCAGTTCTCATCCGAAAACTATTTCGACGTACTGCAGGTTGGTACTGCAATGGGTCGCACCTTTCTTCCGACGGAAGGCCAACGCGGAAGTGGCATGAACGTCGTGGTGGTGAGCTTCGGATACTGGCAACAAGGTATGGGTGCCGATTCTGCCGTCATTGGATCAACCATACACGTCGATGACGTTCCCTTTACGGTCGTGGGAGTGGCTGCGCGGGGTTTCGAGGGGACATTCGTCGGCTTTCCCATCCAGATGTGGTTGACGCTTCCGAGCGCGGAACGGGTACTTACGAATGTCGATTTCGACGATAGAACGGCCGGGATTTTGGAACTCGTCGGTCGGTTGTCCGCAAATACTTCAGTTTCGCGGGCCGCCGCTGCCTTCGACATTTTGGCACGGCAACTTGAAGACGAGAATCCGATCGCAAATCGCGGTAGGCGAGTCGGCGTTGTACAAACAACGGGCATCGATCACTCCATGAGGGTCGGTGTGACGGGTTTTCTTGCCGTGTTGATGGTAGTTGCTGGCTTGGTGCTTCTCGTAACCTGCTTAAATGTGAGTGGAATGATGCTGGCGCGATCAACGGGGCGGCAGAAAGAGATGACGATCCGTCTTGCGGTCGGCGCAAGCCGCGGGCGGCTTGTCCGTCAGTTGCTCACCGAGGCTACGGTGCTGTTTGGACTCGGCGGTTTGGCTGGAGCGTTCGTCGCCGCCTGGCTGGTTGACGCGCTTCTGGTATTCATAACGCAGCTGTCGGTTCCGATAGGATTCGCGTTGCCAATGGACTGGCGCGTTTTGTTATTTACAGCCTCCGCCGCGTTCGCCGCTGCGGCGTTCGCTGGTATCTTTCCCGCGCGCGAAGCGTTGAGCCGAGATGCTGCATCCGTATTGCGAACCTGGGAGAGCGAAGATCGTCGGACCGGCCGCCTCCGTTCAGTCTTCGTTGTCGTGCAGATAGCCGGCGCGATGGTTTTGCTGGTTGGCGCCGGTTTGTTTGCCCGTTCCGTACTGGCAGGTGTGCGTGCCGACTTGGGATTTGATGCGGATCGAGTTGCCGTGACATCGATAACTTTGCCCAACGATCGCTATGACGAAGCTCGTGGCCAGGTTTTCTTTTCGCAATTGCTGACGAGTACAGCCGCCATTCCCGGCGTAGCGTCCGTCGCGCTTGCAGCGAGACGTCCTTTGGGTGTGGCCCGCAACCCGGTTACGGTTGAGGTGCCGGGTTACCAGCATACCGGTGATCAGGAGTTGACCGTTGATGGCAACTTTGTCAGCGACACATACTTATCCACGTTGGGTGTTGGTATCATCGCGGGGCGAGACTTTGCCGCGGAAGATATAGTGGGAAAACGCAATGTCGTGGTTATTAATCAAACCACTGCTTCTCGTTTTTGGCCGAACCAAACGGTTGTGGGGCAGCGTATCGTGGTGGCTGAACAGGTCTTCTCCGTCGTTGGTGTTGCTGCCGATAGTAGATCTCTTCTTCAGGACGCAACACCAGTTACACAGGTCTATTTTCCAATGAGTGTTCGCTTTGCGCCGCGTATGAATGTAGTGTTCCGTTCGGCGGCCGACCCGGTGAGTTTTGGCGCACAGATTCAAACGGCGGTCGCAAGGTTGGATGCTTCGTTGGTGGTGCCACCGCCAGTCACCTTGCGAGAGACGATGAATGGGGCCTTGTTGCCACAGCGGCTTGCCGCCGTAGTCACGGGCGGATTGGGACTGTTTGGATTTTTTCTTGCGGCGCTTGGCGTTTATGGGATCCTTGCACACGCCGTGGGGACGAGGACGAAGGAGATTGGAGTAAGGCTGGCACTGGGTGGGCGGCGCACAAACGTACTTGGTCTTGTAGTTGGTAGTGGAATGCGATTGGTGCTTGTTGGTGTCTTGCTTGGCCTGGGTCTCTCGCTTTTGGTATCGCCGCTGCTACGTGGTTTCCTCGTAGGTGTTCAACCGTTTGATCCAATCACGTTCGCGGTCGTCTCCTTGGTGTTCATGTCCGTCGCTTCGATCGCGTGTTATCTCCCGGCACGTCGCGCAACCCGCATCAATCCTGCCACGGTTCTCAGGAACGAATGATTGGCTTCTGCCAAAGCCTAATTTGCTCGTCGCTGTTGCTCGGCCAATTCTTGCAAGAGTACCGCGGTCTCGTCGAGGCCTAGACACGGGTCGGTAATGCTTTGGCCATAGACCAAATTGCCGTTGTTAGCGAGTTGTTGACAACCTGCAACAAGATTGCTTTCTAGCATTATCCCCATGATCCCTGTGTTGCCATCCCGTATTTGCCGCGCTACGGACTCCACCGCGGTTGTCTGACCACCGGGTTGGTTCGCGTTTCCGTGGCTGCAGTCGATTAGCACTCGGGGTGGCGCGTTAATCTTACCGAGTTCTGTGAGAACAGATCTCACGGTTTTCGGATCATGGTTCGGTTTGTTTCCACCACGCAAGATCACATGACTTGCCAAGTTGCCTCGTGTTTGTGTTGTGACGGCGCGGCCGGAGTCGTCAATGCAGGCAACAGTGTTTCCCGTTCTGGCAACGGCCACTCCATCGATGGCGATGCTCAGGCTGCCATCTGTGCCGTTCTTGAACCCCACGGGACAACTTAAACCGGATGCCAATTGTCGGTGAATGGGGCTCTCGGCTGTGCGCGCACCGATTGCCGCCCAGCTAACCGTGTCTTCCAAAAACGGTACGCTCATGACATCGACAAATTCTGTGGCGGCCGGTATTCCGGCGGAGTGTAGGTCGATGAATAGTTTGCGAGCAATCCGAATGCCGTCAGCGATTTTTCCACTTCCGTTGAGAGTCGGATCGTTCACAAGGCCATTCCAACCAAATCGCGTACGCGGCTTCTCGACATAAGCACGCATGACAAGCACAAGTTGATCTGCCACCAATTCTTGTTGACCATGTAACCACCGGCCGAATTCCATGGCGGCTAAGGGATCGTGTACGGAACACGGACCAACGACGACGACGAGTCTTGGATCTTCCCCATACAGTATCCGATGGAGGGCAGTCCTTGCGGTGGCCGCCGTGGATTGTGCATCCTGCGAGACGGGCAACGTCCGGCGGACTTGTGACGGCGTTGGCAACAGAGTGCCCGGGTGTTGGGTTGCAGGCGTCAGATAATTGTTGAGCGCGGTCGTCATCCTTAACGATACTCGGGGAGTTTTACTGCGAAAGGGTGCTTGGCCCCCGATTGGCTTGAAAAGCGTGCGGGTCGATCTCGAACGTCGTTCGATGTAGCGCTTGACACCACATCATGAGTATAAACGAAGTCGCCGAGTGGCGAATTGTCCCCGTTTGCGTTGTTGCCGGCGACGTGAAGCACGATCCGTGTGGTATCCTGCGGAGCCGTCCAAACGACTGTCCAAGACGCGACGCCGTTTGTGATCGCACGGCTTCCGAGTGGGGTGTGTTGGAGATAGTCGACTTTATTCTCCGGTGCGCGACGAACGACGACGTTGTCGCTGGTGATTGCCAACGCACCGGCGGACGTCCCGTGGTTTGGGCCCTCCATAAAGCGGATTGCCGCCTGAAACCCGGCAGATTGCATATCGTCGCCCATGATGGAAATGGAAACAAGATATTGCGCGCCCGGACTGTAGTGTAGTGGAAATCCATCCACACCGAGCGCCCCTTCGGAGGTGTTCACATCAAATTCTGAGTGACACTCCTGACACGTGGGTTCGCCAAACCCGCCAGTGTGCCCCAGAGGCGGTCCTTCTTCGTGGAGCATAACGTCCATCGAGGCACGGATTGGCGGCATGGAGGATTGGAGTGCCGATACGATGATGGTGGTAAGTGCAGGACCTGCCGCCAATAACATCGTGTTGTGCCGTATGTTTGATGCCACGGTATTGAGCGATTGTTAGCTGACGTTGCGTCGTTTGGGCGGTAACGTCGCGCGACCGATGGTATTTGCGTCGGCACCAAACCAAATGACGTTGCGTTCTTGATCGTAGTACATATGGCGAATAGAACCGCCGCCACTTCCTACTTCACTCACGCTGAAGAACTCTTCGGTGTCAGGGTCGAACCCAACGAATTTGTTAGGCTGCACACCGGTTTCAACGAACCAAACACGGTCGTCCCGATCAACCGCCATGGCGTACGGTCGCGATCTTTCGCCGCTCGGGTTGATCCATTCGCGTACTTCACCCGTCGTTGGGTCCAATCGTCCAGTGTATCCGCGGCTGAAGTCCGTATACCAAATAATGTCATCGGAGGTGACAACGAGCCGACGTGGGCGGGCACCCTCTGGCAACTCGAATGTTGCCATTTCCATTGTAGAGGGGTCCACGGTTGCGATCAAATTCGCATTGAATAGCGTGATCCACGGTCGATTGTTCGAGTCCATCTTGATTCCATAGGGGCGACTACTCGTACCACGGCCACTGGTAGCATCAGGAGCTTTGACTAGCTGAACCTCGCCGCTTTCCTTGTCTAGAAACCCGACATAGTTGCCCTGTTGTACCGTGAACCACATGTCGCCGTCTTGGTTGAATGCAATCGTGTGGGGATCGCGGGCGGCTTCGGGCATCCAAAACTTTTTTATTTCTCCCGTCTCGGGGTCGAGGCGGCCAATGTGCCGGCCCCGATTCCCGGCATACCACGGAATACCGTCGTCATCGACGACGATCGTGTGTGGTCCCGTACCGTCCTCGAGGTCGAACTTCTTGAACTCGCCGGTTTGTGGGTTGAGATAAGCCGCATAGTGTCCTGTTTGGCCGACGAACCACACCTTACCGTCCGGGGCCAGATACGGATCCCGCGGGCGCGTATTCTCCCATGGCACGTCCCACTCGCGAATCGTGGTTTCCTGTGCGACGGCGCCCTCAGAAACGAGTAGGGCGGCTACCGTTAGCACGCAGGCGGAGGTCTCGAATCGTCGCATGATGTTGCTCCGAGTTTTGGGGGCAAAGGCCTAACGCGCAACTAAGCCGGTCCTCGCTTCAGGCCGTTCGGTATGCAAGATGCTGTAATAGACGCTGTCGCGAAACCGGTCATCGGGCATGTCATGTGGCTCCGGTGTGTGCTCTCGCGCTTGGCTCCATGTCGAAAATATCCGCAACGCTGGTGATTAGCGTACTATCCGCCACCGGTGAGGGATTCGCACCAACCCAACTCCCTCGCGTTCGGATTGGATGATTCTGAATCTCGCTGCTTGCTTGAATCTGAGTACGGCCTCGCGTGCCAACGGGTGTTCCAGTATGAGCACGTGGAGGAGATAACTTCCGCCGCTTAGACTCACTCGTTCGTATTCAATCTCTACGGTGACGGAATCGTTGGCCACGGCGTCGATTGTGACACCCTGTCGGTTGGAACGCGTGCCATGTAAAATGTGCCACTCTTTTGCGACCTGAACACCGACAACGGCCGATTGGACATCACGGATTGCAGTGAGTTGGATCCGGATCCTCAGCGAGTCATCCGTATGGATGACGGCTTCAACACCGGGTGCGGTCCCCACAATCTCCACCCCATCGATGCGCAGCGGCGAATTTGGGGACGCACCGACCTCCGCAATCATACCTTGTTCACGTTGACGTGTTTGAATTGCGTGTTCGTAGGTGACAAACACATCCGCCGAGGAGCCTTCTCGCGTCAATGATCCGCTTTCTAAGAGAATCGACCGATCGCAAAGTTGCTCGATCAGATACCGTTCGTGTGAAACGACGATCATCGTGGTGCCGGCACGATGAAAGGAGAGGATACGGTCGAGACATTTGTCTCTGAAGGCGGTATCGCCAACCGCAAGTGCTTCATCAATGAGCAGGACCTCTGGCTCGATGTGTGTGGCGATGGCAAACGCAAGACGCAAACGCATACCCGACGAATAAAACTTGACGGGTACATCTCTGAATTGTTCGCATTCCGCGAAAGAAATGATTGCCTCTAACCGCGTCGTCAGATCGTGTTTGTCAATCCCGTAGATGGCTCCCTGTAGAAACACATTTTCCACGCCCGACAACTCGGAGTGAAAACCCGCACCAAGATGGCTGAGGAGTGCAACACGACCGGTGACCTGCATTTGCCCACGGGTTGGGTGCATGATACCGGCCATCAACTTCAGAATAGTCGATTTTCCAGACCCGTTTGCCCCGACTATTCCAAACGTTTCTCCCGACTGTACGTCGAAGCTCACGTCGCGGAGCGCCCAAAAAGAGCGGCGCAGTTCGCGGGATTCTGCTCGGTTTCGCGGCCAAAGGTCGTACGCTAGATCGCGTATGGACCTATGGCGTAGCCTAAAGCGTTTCCAAAGGTTGGTGACGACGATCGGTGTAGACATAACTACACCGACTCCGCAAAATAGGGTTCGGTACGAACGAACAGCATGGACGCCACGATTGACAGTAGCACGGTTGCCACCGTTGGATACACTATGGAGCCGAGTTGTGGTACTGCCCCTTCAATCAGAACCGTTCGAACACCTTCGAAAATCCCGACCAACGGGTTAAGCCGATACCACGTTTCATATCGTGCGGGCACCGCGGATGATGCATAAACGACCGGAGTTAGAAAGAACAACACGCGCACGCCGAGTTCCACCAGGTGGCGTACGTCACGATAAAATACGTTCAACGCGGAAAGGATGACCGATGTGGCCGATACTAACGCTGTCAACACGATGGCCAGTGGTACCAACCAAACGATCGCGGATGTAACGGGTGCGGCGTAGTATACCATGGCCACGATCAACAGCGATGCGGCAATCAGCGAGTCGAACAATGCGGCTCCCACAGAGGCAAGCGGAATCGTCCCCTTTGGGAAGGGTAGGTTTGCAACGAGGCCGGCATGGTTAACGAGACTCTCCGTGGCCCGGGGCAGGGCGCCCGCCACGAATGTCCACATGACGATGCCAGTGTAGACGAACAGCGGGTACGGTGCGTTGTCCGACGGGGCGTTCAGTATAGTTCCGAATACGACAGTAAAAACAGCCAGCTCGAGCAGTGGGCGACCCAACCCCCAAACTGCTCCGAGTAGCGTCTGCTTATACCGAGCCTTGAGGTCTCGCAAGAAAAGCTGCCACCATAAATTCCGAATCGATGGCAACGTATTGTTCATGAAGGCTGTGCCGAATATGAGCAACAGTCGGCGGAACAGATCTCATGGTGCGGGCCAAACGTGCCCAGTACGGGACGTTGTGGGTGGGCCGTCATTCGTTCCTGAATCAACTCTCTCAGCATTGTAACGAACCCATCTGTGAGTCCGATCGTGTCCGCTCGAATCATGTTGATCCCGATGTTCGATGCGGTTTCCATCGCTTCGATGTCGAGGTCAAACTTGACTTCCATGTGGTCTGTTAGGAAAGCGATTGGCAATACAATAACACTGGTGATCTGTCGTGATTTGAGTGTCACCAAACATTCGTTGATATCAGGTCCGAGCCAGGCCATCTGGGGTGGTCCACTGCGACTTTGGAACGCTATCGAAAATTCGGGAACATCGACGCCAGCCGCGACCAGTCGGCTTGCTTCCGCGAGTTGGCTAACGTAGTCGCTGCACGACGCCATGGTCTCCGGAATACTATGGGCGGTGAAAACAAGATGTGTCCTTGGGCGTTCGGCTTTTGGGATGGCGTGCAACGCCTGCCGCACGCTTTGGATGTTGGCGTCAATGAACCGCGGGTGGTTGTAATACGCGCGCACTTTTTCAATTACGGGCGCACTCCGTCCGATGGCTTTCTGCGCCGCGGTAATGTTTTCCCAGTACTGGCGACAACTCGAATAGCAAGAAAACCCCGACGGAAAACATATGACGGCTCGTTTCACTCCATCATTGACCATGGTCCGTAAGGTGTGTTCAAAAAGCGGGTGCCAATTGCGGTTGCCAAGATAGACCGGAATGTGCACGTTGGCGTCGTCGAGTTCTTGTCTCAGAAACTTTACCAGTGTACGATTCTGCTCATTGATTGGGCTGACCCCGCCGAACAGCTTGTAATGTCTTGCCACTTCCAACTTCCGCGCTTCAGGTACGTCTCGTCCTCGCAGTACATTTTCTAGGAAAGGCATCACATCATTTGGGCCTTCGGGTCCGCCAAAACTTGCGATCAGGACTGCGTCGTACAAACGCCCTTCGTTATCAAGGCGCGATGTGTGCGTGGGTGATGTGGCGGACACGGATATGGACAATGACAGTACGGCAGAAAGTGGATCGGAAGGTTAGTAACCGCGGCGTCCGGAAGTCAATGTTTGCCCACGTGGTTTCGGTTTTCTTGACGCGCTGGTTGTTTTGCCACAGAGGACACAGAGCTAAGATAGAGGACACAGAGCTAAGAATAGAGGACACAGAGGTTGATGTGTTTCTCACGCGACTCGGCCACGACTCAGTTGGGGACAAACGCCACAATCCGCAACGGTGCTCCACTGCCACCTTTGATCTTTGCCGGCAACGCGACCACAAACGCGCCCGTGGACGGCATGCTGCTGAGATTGGCGACGTTTTCCAAGCCTGGCACGTTCTCGCCATAGAGAATCTGATGTGTTTCGAACGTGGTCGATTGGCCGTAGTCAAGGCTCGGGGTGTCGATACCTACGGCGTCAACAAGTCGGTGATCGACGAGCCACTGAGCTGTTGTTGGTGATATGCCCGGGAAATGGAGTAACGGTACGGCGTCCGGGCCGCGCTGCGCCGTGCCGAGGTAGCGCTCGGCGTCCGGCCACCGGTTGCCCCATCCCGTGTGGAAGAGAACGATTGCTCCGTCTGGGATGGTTTGAAATTGAGACTCCCACGACTCGATGTCTTCCACCGTGATCAAGTAATCTGGACTGACATTGTCGGAAATGTCGATGACCACAGCCGGACCGATGAGTCGATCGATCGGGATTTCGTCCGCCGCCTGTCGTCCTTCGGCGAAATGGACGGGCGCGTCCAAATGGGTCCCGCCGTGCTCTGCCATGAAGAGATTGTACGCCGAATAGAAATAGCCCGCCTCTGTTACGCCAAACGCGACTTCTTCCATTTCGAACGGCGCGGCGGTAGGCCAAAAGACCGCATCTTCGGACAGTGTATGGGTGAGATCAATCCACTCACCGGCCGATCCATCGAACACCGAGTGCATATCCGGTCCGGATGTGCAACCTATCACAAGAACCAGACCGACCAGGGATGAGAACTCTCTTTGGCAAATCATGAATTGTGCTCCGTTGTAGAGTCTAGGTGCCATGCATGGAGCGCCCTTTCGCAAAGTCCAAGGTCGTCGATTTGCTGTGGTGTGTGACTCATTGCCTATTCCGCTCAATGGATTAACCTGCGCTATGTTTCTTCAAATTACTCGGAGGCAGTTCCCGTTATGAACTCCGGCGAGTTTATCTTTCTCTCGCTATCAACGCTTGTGGGCGGAGCCTTGGGTTCGTTTGGGCTCAATGTCCTTGCACAACGTCCGTTGCTAAAATCTATCATCCAACGGTGGCGGTGGTGGGCGTTAGTCTTGTTTTACGTCGTGATCATTTCCACGGTGGCGGCCGGTGTAACGGCGATCGTACGTCGTGTGCTCTCAGCCGGCAATGACGTGACCCTGTTGAACTCCCCATCATTCTTCTTCCTGTTTGGGTTTCTGGCCGGTCTGCCCTTCACCTTGCCAACGGTAACAAGTGTCTGGCGCGCAAGGCATGGCAGGACTGGTCGTCGAGTAAAATCTAAACCGGCGACTCCACAGCAGCGCACAGAGTTTGCCAAGGGTCTCGAGAAGCAGCTGCGTGAATACATCGATGCGTCCAGATCCGTTCACCTCAAATTGCAAGGGGAAAAGAGCAACATCCTGATATTTGAGGGGGATATCACCAGACAGGAAGGGGAACGACTCGTTGCCGCGTTGCGTGGAGATCTCATGGATGTCGAAATTGAACGTGTTGAGGGTGAAGTAAAGGGCAACAAGTGGTGGGTTCGGGTCAACAACGAGGCAAAAACGAAATAATGCCGTTCAATCCTCAATCATCGATTCGTTCGTTCCGGGCTACCTTCGAAGCCGTCGGAACGAAAAAGCGTGCGGTGGGCGAGAAGAAGTACCTTAAGAGCAATCTACAATTCTACGGTGTCCCGCTTCCTACTATTCGAAAGACGGTCAAGGAACACTGTAACGGCCATCCCGACCTGTCTCGCGGAGACATCTTGAAGCTGGTTTCCGCGCTTTGGAAAACCGACCACCACGAACTCCGTTCAATGGGCATCGGACTTTTGGAACGACGAGGTGTGTTGTTGATGGTAAAGGACATGGGTGTAGTGGAAAAACTGGTTGGGCAGTCCGAGACGTGGGCGTACGTCGATTGGTTGGCGGTGAAAGTTGCAGGTGGATTGATTTTGGACTACCCGTCCGCCAAACGTGTGCTACCGCGCTGGTCCCGAGACTCATACATGTGGGTTCGACGATCGTCCATGTTGGCCTTGTTGCCCTCACTGAAACGGGATGGCACCGATTTTTCGATGTTCAGCGGTTTCGCGTCCGCGATGATAGAAGAGAAAGATTTTTTCATTCGAAAGGCAATTGGTTGGGTGTTGCGCGAAGTGAGCAAGAAACGGCCGGATGAAACGTTTGGGTTTCTCGATCAACACGTCGATGTTGTTTCCGGTCTCACACTGCGGGAGGGAAGCAAGTATCTGTCGGCGGCCAGGCGTGGGTCCCTCATGAAGCGTTACCGCAGTCGTTGATTGATTCTTGGTCGTGAGGATCACCTTGATTGGTCGGTGTGAGCCCATGCCTCGGATTGAAAACCGAAAGTATACCGAAAATCGAACTATCTTGGCTTGATCGCATGATGTCCGGTCCGATTGTTGATCGTGGTGTTGCCCGGTAAACTCCGCTCATCACTTATCGAGGCAATGCGTGGCCCCACCTGCACCACAAGTCGTTCTCAGATGCGCTTCTGGCCAGCACCGTGTGCGTCTGGATGCGAAACGTTTCTGGTCGGCAGCTAAGTGTCCGTCCTGCAAGACCCCAGTGGATCCGACTCGTATTCAGCGTTTGGTGGCGCGTGGCATGGTCATGTCCGGGATGCGGACCGCCACCGACCGTCAGGCCCTATGGCTGATTGCTGGCACTGTGGCGTACTTTGCTACCGGATTGACCGGATGGATATTGCTCTGGGCGTTTGGCGATAGCTGGTGGCCCGGGACGTTGGTGTTATTCGGGCCCAGGTGGATTTTGCTGCTTCCATTGCTTGTCCTGGTGCCCGTGGCGGCCCTGCGCCAGCGGCGCCTGTTGGTTCCCATCGCCATTACCGGCGCGATGGTACTATTCCCGTTGATGGGGTATCGCGTTGGCCTCGGCGGGTCTGGTGGGGACGAAAAAGGTGACGTCAGAGTAATGACGTTTAACTTGGCCAGCGGTATGGTTCTGTCGCGGGCCATGTGGGAGATTCTTGGCGTAACGGGAGTCGATATTGCGGCTTTCCAGGAGTGCGGCCAAGAACACTATCAAGGCCTTATTGAGGAGGTTGAAGGGTGGAATCATCGAAAATCGGGGTCGGCGTGTTTCTCGACTCGTTTTCCGATCGATACCGTCGTGGTCATGGAGCGAGAGACATTTGAGGCTGTGGGCGGGGTTGGCATGGTTGTCCGTTACACGCTCAACACACCCCATGGACCGCTCGACGTGACCAACGTCCACTTAGAGACTCCCCGAGAGGGTCTGGAACCGATCGTGTCGGGCGAGTTATCGTCTGGCGTATCAAAGTTGCGCGAGACTGGGATTATCCGAAGATCGGAGTCTCGCCGGGCCCGTGAATTGGTAGAATCTGGCGGGCGTCCGTTCATCGTGACGGGTGATTTCAATATGCCCGTGGAGAGCAACATCTACGAGCGTTATTGGTCGGATCTGGACAACGCGTTTGATGCCGTCGGCAGGGGCGTCGGTGCCACACGATACAACGGATGGATCCGCGCGCGAATCGATCATGTCCTCTTCAGCGACGGTTTAGAGGCCGTGCGATCGTACGTAGGTCCTGATTTTGGATCCGACCATCGGCCCATGATTGCCGACCTCGACTGGCGGCGTTGATTCACCGCCCCGGTATCTTATGTTGCGAAATTACGTTTAACCGAAACGGCGACTTTGGCCGACTCCAGGAAATCTGAATGAACAGTCCTTTTTTCAACTTCGTGTTTCTCATCGTATCAATGGCCGTCGGCGTAATAGGCGTCGCATTGGCGGAGGGCGAGACCGCCCTCTTACACATCGTGCTCATTTTTTTCGGCGGGTATGGTCTCGGGGTTACGTTCCCCTCGTTTTTCGGGCGCCTCCGCGGCGTCGGTGCCCGTCCGTCATCCCGTTCAACGGCGAGACGCGATGACCGTGTGCAGCGGCGAAAGGGAAATCCCCGCGGCGAACGTCCCCAACGAAACGACCGACCGCGCGGTGGGGGTGAACGCACTGAACGTAAAGACCGCGGCGATAGGCGCCCGCGGTCCAAACCGCAGGGCAAGAAAGCCGTCCGAACCGTTGGAACCATTAAATGGTTTGACGAGTCTAAGGGGTATGGTTTTATCACACCCGAGACCGGTGGCGAAGATTGTTTCGTCCATAAATCCGTCGTGACCAATGGCGGGGAGCTTGCCGAGGGTGGCAAAGTCGAATTCGAAATAACCAAGGACGACCGCGGTCGCGTTGCCGCAAAAGATGTTATGGTATTGTGATGAATACGCAGGGAATCAAAACGATTTTCCGATATGTTGGAGTTGTTGGATTCGTGGCATGCAGTTCGACAACCATCACGGGCTTTGATGGCCCGATTATCCTCTCGGGGACGTATACCGGGTTTCAAGACGGTACAATTGGAACCCTTGCGTTTGAAGATGATCCGTTCGAGTTGTCACTTATTCACGACGGTGATTCCGTAACGGGGTCTTGGATTACTACTGTCGGCGGTGTGGGTACGGTGGCGGGTGTGGTTTTGCCGTCAGATTCCCTGTTCCAGTTCACATTGGAGTTGACGCAAACCCAACCTTGCGCTGGAACCTTTGTCGGCACCGCCGAGGCTCGCTCCGGGATCCAGGCAAATGGGCAGCGGACCATCGGTATTGTTGGCAACTATGCTGGCGATGACTGCGATAACACAACGGACGCGGCGTTTTTCGTACTGCGAGTGAACTGACTTGCTAAGCTGTTGCCACCTGGTCTAAAACAGCAGTATAACGAGGACAACGCCGACGATCACCACCGGTATCAGCGCAAGAACGTGATCGCGAAATGGCAGACGTCTGTGCGAATCGAGATCGCCGGTGGCCCCGCAACGCCTGCATTTCCAAGTCGGCGTGAAGATCGTATAGATCCACTCCTTTTGGTGACCCCGCCAAAGACACTTGGCACGTAACTGCCAAGTGCCCGCATCAACACTCAACATCCCTTCCTCTTTAGACGTTGAGTGCTGAGCGTTGGGCGTTGAATGTTGATTCCCGCCTAGTTGATTCGGCGTAGTTCGACACGCCGGTTACGTGCTCTGTTGCCCGCCGTGGCGTTGGAGGCAATGGGCGAGTCGGGACCGTACCCGCGAGACACCAATTGATTTGACGGGACTCCACGCTGGACCAAGTATGAGCGAACCGCGTCCGCACGACGACGCGAAAGGCTGAGGTTTGTGGCACGGGATCCGGTGTTGTCTGTGTGGCCGCCGATCTCGATCAGGACCTCTCGTTCCGCGATCAGCGCGCGTGCAACCCAATCGAGCACCGCGGCGGAGCTTCCGGTCACCGCGGCACTTCCGCTGTTAAAGTTCACGCCTTCGAGTACCACCGGTCTGTTGTCCGACGGCAAAAGCGTAGCACACCCGTCGGGACCGACGTACGTGCCCGGTGGTGTTGATTGGCATTGATCGATTGCGTCGGCGACACCGTCGCGGTCTGAATCGGCTGGGCATCCCCGCGCGTCTACTCCGATTCCGGCCGGTGTATTTGCGCAGATGTCGATTGCGTCGGCGACACCGTCCGCATCCGCATCCGTTGCTCGTGGGCATCCGGCCGCATCGACCGGGGTCCCAGCCGGAGTGTTGGGACAGGAGTCCGCGGTGTCAGCGATGCCATCGCGGTCGGCGTCTGCCGCGGCGGCGACGGCGGTCTGCGCCTCACAACCGGAACCATCCACTCGTGCTCCCGGTGTCGTATTGGGGCATCTATCCGCTGCATCGAGTACACCGTCTTGATCTGTATCGATGGGGAGTGGGCAACCAACTCGGTCAACGGGCACACCGGCCGCGGTGTTGCGACAACTGTCACTCCCGTCAGCCACTCCATCACCATCGGAGTCTCCGCCGGAGCCTCTGCGCGCTGGTCGTGTCGAGCCAGCCGCACGGTAATTGCCGAAGTGTATGCTCAAACCGGCTTGTGCGCCGAGATTGATGTTAGATGAAGACGTTGCGTTGTTGGTCGGGTTGGGTGTGTAGTCACCGACACCTTCGAGTCGCAACGAAATGGCATTGGTCAGAAAGACACGAAAACCTGCAAGGCCACTCGCTCCATTGTCAGCGCCGCGCAGTCCCCCGCGATATATATTTTGGACGAACCCGCCACCGAGTAGCAACGCAACATTGCTAACAAGCGGCGCGTTGAACACGAGTCGCCCGTAGATCGGATAATGATCGACCGATGGACCGGTGGCGCTGCTCGTGCTGGTGTAGCCCACCGAGGCTTCCAGTTCGACATTGCGGGTCAAAAAGAATCCCAAACGACCGCCAGCACCGGCACGATCAGAGAAACTCAATGAATTGTCGAATTGTGTGAATCTGCCGAAGCCGCCGAATTCGATCGAACCGGCTGCTTGAGGAGACGCAGGAGTTGCCACGGCGAGACTGGCCGCGGCCCAGGCAGCAATAGAGAATCGTGTGCGCATTGTTGTGCTATCCATAGGCTTGGAAAAGAAATCTTGACCGTGCGCGAAAGAAGGCAACGCTCGATATAGGTCAACAGGGAAGTCCTATATAATAACTGTATTTCTCGTTGTAATGTGTGTGACCCCGGTCACGCAACGGTGTTCGTTAGTGTCGTATTGTCCGTCCACAGGAAGTCAGTCGTCGTGGGGTGGCGGCGATTCCGGGACTTTCCAGAGTGTACAAGCTACGCTCAACCTGCTTTTTTCGCCGTCGATCGGGGGACCGCCGCGGACATGATTGAGTCTCAGTCTGACAGTCGCCAATCGTCGCGCCGTGTCCTGATCGATCAGCGAACCGGATGGGACCGCCGTTCCGGCGTCGATCGGAGACGTGGCCCACGTAGGGTACAAGTCATGCCAGTCGTGGTGGAACGCCGGATCCGGGCGGATCGCCGAGTGGCATTGCGGCGCGGTGGCAACGATCGGCGTTCCGGGTTAGAACGCAGGAGAGTGCCTGATCGGCGCAGTTCAGCCTGGAACGCGCTCGAAGGATCCTAACGCGCCACACTCCGGAGCCCGTCCGACACGATCAATTCGACATCTTGGCTCGTTGTCCACAACGTTGCGTCACCCCCTCGCGCAAACCCCAAAATCGCACCGGTTGTTGCATCCCGCACCATAATCATAGGAGCCGTACGCGGATCCCACTGGATGCGGAAGCGATCCGTCCCGACTCGATCGAGCTGGATTGTTGCGGTGCCGATCGTGACGTTTGGGGCGCCGCCCACGCTGGCGACACGTTCGCCTGACACGCCGGGGCCTGTAACCTGTAGAGCGCGCAGTGGAGCCGCCTGGTCGTTGCGGGGAATGAGAAACGCAAAGTGTCGTTCCGGACCTCCTGGTAGGTCGGCGACCTCCGCTCCTGCGAACCGATATGCAAACGTGGTACTGCCGTCAAAGGCGATGCCTTCGAGAAGGTACGGTCCGCTTTGCGATGGGACTCTGGGCGCCTGATTCAACTCGAACGCCGGTTCGAGCACCACTGAGTCGTTGACGATACGCCCCCAAACGAGAAGTGAACTAGTGGCGTTTTGGGTGACGGGTGGCGGAGTGTTTGCCGCTTCGGCTTCGCGCCGCGCAAATATGCCCTCGTACGTGTAGTCGCTGACCCATGGATTGTTGCAATAACTCATGATATCCGGTAACGAACTTGCCTTGACCACGACTGATGTGATATCAAATCCGAACTGACCGATTGCGGCATTTGAATACGGATAACTCGGATCGACTCCGGCTGGTCCACCGCATGGAGCGTGGTTGCGACCAAAGTTGTGGCCGAGTTCGTGGGCCATGATCTCCGAACCACTGGGCAAGTAATCCCAACCGATCGAAACTTTACTGCTACTTGTTGCGCTGGACGGCACATAGCCCAATCCGGCTACGCCCGAGGTATAGTTGACCCTCACAACACCGTAATAGTAGTGACTGGCCCCTTCGGCGATTCGCAGTGCGCGGACCTCGCCCAGCACGGTGCCCCATGCGTTGTTCTGGTCGCCACTCATCAGGGTTGGGGCGGTCGTTGTCATCGGTGCGTGTACGTCCCAATCGACCGCATGCATGGGGAACATCGATTCCGTATCGCTGAGGAACTGCAGGCCGTTGCCGGTATCGACGCGTCCCGTGGATGCACCCTGTAGCACAGGTACAAACCGTATCTGAAACGGCGGTAACGGACGGACGTCGAGTAATTGTGGTGATGCGCCGGTCGGGTACGTATTGTTGGATTCATCGAGTTCCGGAATGATGTTTCCCGGATCGGCAACCACATCGATTGCCATTCCTACCACGATCAGACTCCCGGGCAGGAAAACGTTCCACGAATTGGCGAGGGATTGCTGCGCGATAGACGTTGGTGTATCTGATCGGTTTGCCGAAATGTCGAAGGTCTGAACGACCGAGCCGTTATGATAAATTCTCAACAGCGCGTTGGGCACGACGCTGTTTGACTCGTTCGCGGTAACGAAGACACGGGCGTACGCATCGCCACCCGCCACAAGCGCAACGTCACCGGCGGTTCGTTGGATGCTCTGTACTATGTACGCTTGCGGGACTGTAAGGTCTAGAGATGTCGATCCGTTAAAGTTGTACGAAACCTCGATACCGACGGTACCGCCGGTCTGCATGTTGACGGTTTGGGTGACATTGACCGGTTCGTAGACGAATCCATTGGCGTTGACGCTGTCGGCGGTGACCATGTACGTACCGGCTGGCAGGCCGACGAGTGTGTCGGATTGGGAGACATTCCGCGTGAGTTCGTCTGGCCCACTTACGGTAATGACACTGTTAATGCCGGATGGCAGCCCCATGACGTCGATCCGAAGTTCACCGGTTGTCCGTACATACGAGACCGCTCTTTGCACGGGTACCAAGTTCGGTGTGATGGCAAATGATGTGCCCGTTGCGGTAAATATGTGTCCACCGGTCACGACATCTTGGGCCGACACCGAGTACGTTCCCGGTGTTAGGCGCTGTAGGATGGTCGTTCCCGTAAGTACACTTGCAAAACTATTTGGGCCGGTTACCGTTACCGCTGCAATCGCGCCGACGGGTATGCCGTTGATGTCGATACGCGCCTGGCCGGTAGACAGGCCGTATGACACTGCTATGGGTTGTGGTGTCATACTCGCTTCTACATTCACCGTCTGTAGGGATTCCGCAGGCGAAAAAACATGTCCGGCTGAGTCGATCGATGCTGCGCGGACGGCGTAGGTGCCGGCTTTTAAACCGGTTACCATCCCGGCCGTGGTGATGGTGCGAGCGAAAGACGCCGGGCCCGTAATGGTAACCGCGGCGGCGAGGCCTGTCGGGACACCGCTCAGGGAAAGATTGAGAATCCCAGACGAAAGCATGTAGGGGATAGGCAGGGACGTCGTCCTGTCTACTTCTACGTCGATTGTGACGTCTTCGGTTTCCGGGCTGTAAATGTTGATATCGACGTCCACATCGGGTGCCGATACGGTGTACGATCCCGGCACAAGCCCCACCAAATCGTCGCCAGCGTCGATGGTAGCCGTGAATCCGTTTGGACCTGTCACGGTAAGGATCGCCGGGGCTCCCGCGGGAAGTCCGGTGACGATCGTTTGTATGACACCGGTTGATGGTTGGCTGAGTTCGCTATGACACGCGGACAGAATTGCGGAGACGAGCGTAAGTGACGCCAGTTTGTGCCGAAACTTCATTGAATGCTTCCTTAATCTGAGCCTTTGCCCGGGTGGTGAAGATAGTGTTGGCTCGTGAAAGGCGACGTGACCATCGTCACCCACAGTTTCGGCAGCCGCGGTGGTCGCTATGAACGTTCATTCACCAGACAAGTCTAGTTTTCAGGTAGTGAGGTCGGAGATCGTGGAACCCCGGCGTGTCTTTGGGCGTTGGACTTTCTGAAGGTGCCCGGTTACCGAAAAAGCAGCGTATTTCGGCGACACGACACTAGAGTGTATTCCTTATATAGAGCAGTGACTAATCGCGTTAATATCCGGATGCCTACGACTTGGGGATGATTGTGACGGAACATTTTGTATCACAAGGAGATTGGATGCCGCTGGGCGCCACGTCGCCAAGTGCGTTGCGCGAGGCGCGACTGCAAATGCATTGGGCTGCCCAGGTTGTGAGTGCTCTGGGTAAATCGTTTGTGGCGCCTCAAACGGACGATAGTCATCCCAACCTTGGCTACGTGGCCGATGGTGGTCTGTTGATGGGCCGGACGACAGATACCGCGCCCCGTTTTTGCGCGGCGCTCTCAATTCCGGCGGCTAAGTTCATGTTATTGGATGACGAACGGGCATGCATTGATGAACTGCTGATCGATGGTGTTACGCTTGATGAAGCATATGCGTGGCTCGAACACGCGGTGAAAACGCACGGTAATGGAACGGTCACCGGTCCGCTCGATCGAACTCTGTACGACATACCCAAACATCCAATCGGAGAGGGAAAGCCTTTTCGCAAACCCGACGACTCAACACTGGCGGAGCTTCGAGCATGGTATCACGATGCCGACTTGATTCTACGAACTTTTGCTTCTGAGACCGATGGCGTGTCGAGTGTGCGGATCTGGCCGCATCACTTTGATATTGGAGCACTTGTGGTGCTCGACAAAGGCGACAATTCCGAAACCGCCCGTTCGGTGGGGGTTGGTATGACGCCGGGTGACGACTACTATGACGAGCCGTATTTTTATGTAAATCCGTATCCTCGACCGGCGGGCGACGAATTCCCGATGTTACACGGGGGAGGTGTTTGGCATCAACATGACTGGTTTGGTGCGGTGCTCACTGGTAGCGCGCTCGTCTCTGTTCCGTCAGAAAGACAACGGGACACGGCGGCTGAGTATCTTCGCCGCTCCTTTGAGACCGCCACGAATCTCTTGACCACGTAGGCGGTGCGGTTGAATGTGTTTGTGGACTTGTATACGTTTCGTTGCGGCCGTTTGAACCACGCTGGAGTTGGGCCATGACAACAGCCATCGATGTGTTGACGGATGAGAAGCAGGACCTGCTGCAACGTTTTCGCGCGGTCCGAGATTGTACGTTGAAACTGGTGGAACCTTTGTCCGCAGAGGATTGCACCACACAGTCAATGCCGGATGCCAGCCCAGCAAAGTGGCATCTTGCCCACACGACTTGGTTTTTTGAACGGTTGATTGTAGAGCCAAGCGTTGCCGATTATCAGAGGTTCGATCCAACATTCCACGTTCTTTTCAACTCCTACTACAACTCGCTCGGTAAGCAACATCCTCGGCCACGCCGTGGCATTTTGAGCCGGCCCTCGCTCGACCATGTTCTGGCGTACCGCCATCATGTTGATCAATACATGCAGTCGGTTTTGGACGGAGAATCTTCGATTGCTTCGGATATGGCCACGACAGTCGAGGTTGGGCTCAACCATGAGCAGCAACACCAAGAGTTGTTACTCATGGATATCAAGCATCTCTTGTCGTGTAACCCCCTCAAACCGGTGTATTCGAACACATTGCGGTCCCACAGGCCGCAGACGTCTCAACTGGAATGGACGGCTTTTCCTGAGGGTCTGAAGTGGATTGGCCACGACACTTCGCATCGTAACTTTGCGTTCGACAACGAAACTCCGAGGCACAGGGTGTTCACCGAGGCGTTTGATATTGCCAACCGGCTGACAACGAATCGCGAGTATCTTGCCTTCATTGACGACGGTGGTTACGAAAGACCGGAACTTTGGCTTTCAGATGGCTGGGCGGCGGTCCAGACTGATATGTGGGTTGCACCACTCTACTGGCAGCGGGCCGGCGGGGTGTGGCAAGAATTCACGCTCGGTGGTCAGCAGGCGCTGGACTTGGACGCTCCCGTTTGTCACGTGAGCTACTACGAGGCGGACGCGTTTGCGCGTTGGTCGGGGGCTCGTCTGCCGTCGGAGGCCGAGTGGGAAATAACGTCTGAAAGCGTTGTGGCCGATGGGAACTTTGTTGAAGACGACTATCTGCGGCCGGTAGGAATTGTGGGCGGCCAACAACGCATCGAACAAATGTTCGGGGACGTATGGGAATGGACCAAGAGTGGTTATGAGTCCTACCCCGGTTCTCGCACACCATCCGGCCCGTTGGGAGAGTACAATAGTAAATTCATGTGCGGCCAGTTGGTGCTGCGTGGAGGTTCTTGCGTGACTCCCCAAAGCCACATCCGAAACACATATCGGAATTTCTTCCCGCCGCAGGCGCGGTGGCAGTTTTCCGGTATCCGGCTTTGTAGGGACAAGGCGTAGTCGATTCAATGGACACGCGTGGGCTTCCGTGGGCTCACCTATTCGCGCGAGCCGTCCTCGGTCTGATCTTCTTCATGGCCGGGGTTTTCAAAGTATTTCAACTTGGCCCCTTAGAGCACGCTCGGCGATTTTTTGTCGAGCCCTATGCGGAATCCTTCTTGCCTACGTGGTCGCTCTGGGCAACCGGGTCAGTTGTACCGGTTGTCGAGCTATGTTGCGGCGCACTATTGATAGTTGGGCTGCGGGTGCATCAGGCGTCCCTTGCACTGGGCGGAGTGCTCGTTCTTGTGACGTTTGGTCATTTGCTCGACCAACCGCTGTATGCGTTTCACACACATGTGATCCCCCGTTTGGCGTTACTTCTTGTGATTCTGATACTTCCGCGGGACGCGGATACCATGTCGTTGGATGCAATACTCGGTAAACGCCGTTCTGGACGATAGGGAGCATTTTTCGTTTTCGCGGAACCCAAAGGAGGGGTGTCCTGGCCGAAAGCTGATTCTTCCCGTAATGTAGGGTAATCCCTCACAATCACTCTCGGAGGTCGTCATGGAACGACGCGCTTTCCTTCATACTGGGCTCGTAGCCACCGCGCTTTCAGCGGGCAGCAGCGCCGCACTTCCACGTGGCGTGACCGCGAAGTCCATTCGGGCGAGCGGTCCGGTTCGTCTCAACGCGAACGAGAATCCGTTGGGACCGTCGCCCTCGGCTCGGCAAGCGATCATTGATGGTATAGCCGACGCCAATCGTTACCCCTTTACCGGAGTTCCACCCCTACTCGAGCGGCTCGCTGCAAAGCACAAAGTGGCTGCTGAGAACGTGGTGATCGGCACCGGTTCCACCGAAATCTTGCAGATGACGGTGCAAGCGTTTGGTCGTTTTGGCTCAAAATTCGTAATTGCCGACCCGACTTTTGAAGATGTACCCGGTTATGCTGTCCCATGGGATCTTGATACGGTGAAAGTACCGCTCAGAAGCGATTGGGCGCACGATATTGATGCCATGAAACGCAGTGCCGCAGAGACTATCGGACCCGTGGTCGTCTATATCTGCAATCCCAACAATCCTACGGCAACGCTAACGCCCAGTGTCGAAGTCGATGCGTGGATTCGATCGGCACCTGAAAATATTTACTTCCTGGTTGACGAGGCGTATTACGAATTTGCCCAACACGCCACGGAGTATTCATCCGCCATCAAGTGGATTCATACTAATCCGAGAGTGGTTGTTGCCAGGACATTTTCCAAGATCTACGGTATGGCGGGCATGCGGCTTGGATACGCGCTTGCCCATCCGATGACCGCATCTCTTTTGCGAAGCATGGCATGTGACAACGGTGCAAATCATCTCGCAATTGTCGCCGCCATGGCGAGTCTCGACGACGATGCTCACGTTGCGCGAAGTATCGACACCAACGAACGATCGCGGCGTATCCTCCACGGGGTACTCGACGATCTCAATTTAGAATACCTGCCGTCATATACGAATTTCCTCATGCATCGAATCAATGGGGATTTGCGGGAATACATCACTCGGATGGCCGATGCCGGCTTCAATGTTGGCCGTCCGTTCCCGCCGATGCTGGAATACAATCGGGTATCGTTTGGAAGTCCCGAGCAGATGGAAGAGTTCGGTGGTGTCTTGCGGACGTTTCGGGAACGCGGCTGGGTCTAAGCCGAATCGATTTCGCAACAAGTGCGTTTGAAAGAGGGGTCGGATCGAGTAATCGGTTCGGCCCCTTTTTGATTCTACAGGAGAAGCGGGACTCTCAACTCTCAACGCTCAACGCTCAACTCTCAACTCTCAACCTTCCATCACCTCGGACTCATATATCCACTTTACAATATATCCGTTAGCGGATATAGTTGATGTGACTGCTAGGAGGTCTTATTGAGTCCCACGAACCCCGATCCCACATCCCTGTTACCGCTGCGTCCGGTCGTGTTTGAGATCCTATTGATCCTGAACGAGGGTGAGCGCCACGGTTACGGTTTGATGAAAGACGTCAAAGAGCGCACCGGTGGCCGATGGATCTTGGGTCCTGGCACTTTATATCGGACCCTCCGGGAATTGTTGGACCAAGGTCTTATTTCTCCATCGAATCGTCGTCCGGCCCCGGACGCTGATGATGAACGTCGGCGGTATTACGGTCTCACGAAGTATGGCCAGCAAGTGGCTGGTGCTGAGGCTGCGCGTATGGAGTCTTTGGTTCGGGTGGCACAGAGTGGCAAGCTCATATAACGGTCCAATCACGTGAAATCATCGTTCTCAGACCGGGTTTACCGCTTCTTAGTACTGTCATATCCGCCGGCCTTTAGACGCTCTGCTACAGTTGAATTGCGCGAAACGTTTCGTGATGCGCACCGTGCGGCATGTCGCCGGTCGCGTGCAGCGGTCGTGCGGCTCTGGTTTGCCACACTCTTGGATCTTGCGATTTCTGTTTCGGCGGAGTGGTGGCCGTTTGGGAAGCCCCGTTTGCAGCGCAGGCAATCACACGACAAGGCTGGTTTTATGGAAACGTTACTCCAAGACATTCGGTATGGGTTGCGCACGTTGTTGAAGTCGCCCGGCTTTACCTTCACGGTGCTCCTCACCCTAGCGCTTGGGATAGGCGCAAATACGGCGATCTTCAGTCTCATTAACGAGGTGTTGTTAAGGCCGTTACCTGTCACCGCTCCGGACCGGTTAGTTCGTGTATACACGAGCGATTTTAGCAGTGGTGTCTATGGGACGTCGTCGTATCCTGATGTTGTCGACTTTCGCGACAACAGTACAACGATCGAAGACCTTGCCGTCTTTGCGTTTCCGAGTCCGCTCAATCTGGGGGCGGCCAATTTGGTTGAACGGGTCACCGGTCAACTCGTCTCGGGGAATTACTTCGACGTTCTGGGTGTGCAGGCAGCGATTGGCCGAGTCATCGGTGCCGCTGACGATGTTTCGGTTGGCGGCCATCCGGTGGCGGTGTTGTCCTACGGCGCCTGGCAGCGACGTTTTGGTGGCGAACCCGGTGTTGTAGGTAGTTCGATTACGCTGAACGGATTTCCATTTTCCATTATAGGAGTCGCCCCACAGAAGTTCGGTGGGGTTCAAGTGGGCGTTCTTCCGGATCTGTGGATCCCCCTCGCGATGTACGGGCAGGCGTTCCCACCATTTCAAGACACGCCGGTGTTGGATCTTCGCGGTGGGCGTTGGCTTCAATCGGTCGGGCGCTTGACGGCAGGAGCAACGTTCGCACAGGCGCAAACCGAACTCAACGGCATTATGGGTCGTTTGGCCGCAGAATACCCAAACACCAATCTCGGTACACTGCAACGACCGGATGAGCCGAGGCCGATTTCGGCTGTACCGGCTGCCGAGGCATCGATTGGCGCGCAAACGCGCGATGCGACGGTTGGGCGGGCGCAACTACTCATGGCCATTGTTGCCTCGGTCTTGCTGATCGCGTGTGCCAACGTTGCGAATTTGTTTTTAGCGAAAGCCACCAGGCGGCAGCGCGAAACGGCGGTGCGGCTCGCGGTTGGTGCCAGCCGCAAACGCATAGTGCGACAGTTGCTGACCGAGAGTCTGGTTCTGGGTCTTGCGGGTGGAGTCGCGGGTCTGGCTTTAGCCTTTGGTCTGGCACGTGTGTTGGTACCGCTAGGTCTGCCCTCCGCGCTTCAGGGATCGCTCAATGTCTCGACGGTGGCAATCGATTTTCGTGTGCTTGCCTTCACCCTGGTCGCATCCGTTTTGACCGGGCTCCTGTTCGGGGTGATACCAGCGATACAGAGCACGCGACCCGATCTAGTGTCGTCATTGAAAGCCAGTGATGCGGTAGGACAGATGCGTACGGCCTTTCAAGGGTATGGTATCCGAGATCTCTTGGTCGTGTTGCAACTCGCCGCGTCGCTCGTTCTCCTTGTGACTGCCGGGTTGTTCGTCCGAAGTACCATCGCAGCCTACAAGACCGACATCGGGTTCAATGTCGATGGCGTTTTCCTCGCGTCTTTGGATCTCGGTCGCCAAGGTATCGCGGAGGAACCCGGTCTGTTGTTTTACCACGAGCTACTGAGTCGGTTGCGCGCACTTCCCGGCGTGGAATCTGCGGCCATTGCGATGTCCGTACCGGTCGACCCAGCCGGCGCCCGAGTTACCGTGTCACCGGAAGGGTATGAGGCACGGGACGGCGAAGATATGGAACTCAATTTTAATGTTGTTTCAGACCAGTACTTCGCGACATTAGAAGTACCGATCGTCCGCGGACGCGGTTTTACGCCAGCTGATGACGCGGACGCCATGCAGGTCATTGTCGTCAATCAAACCTTCGCGGAAAAGTTCTGGCC
>JAZDDC010000550.1:0-4262 GCA_036679565.1 Gemmatimonadota bacterium | reverse complement strand
GATCGACGTAATCGTCGCATCAGTCGGCATTCTCTTGTCGTTACCATTGCTTACATTCATTGCTGCCGGCATCAAGTTGAGTTCAGCAGGTCCCGTGTTATTCAGGCAATCTCGCCTGGGACTCGGCGGACAAGAGTTCACCATATTCAAGTTTCGCACAATGAACGTGAATTCAGATGAGCGTGTTCATCGATCGTATATGAAGCGGTTCATCGGGCATGATAGGTCAATAGATGATTCGGATGGGTCCGACGAGTCCCCACCGTTTAAACTTCATCGCGACGGTCGGATTCTTGCGCTCGGACACTGGTTACGTCGCTGGAGTTTGGATGAATTGCCACAACTCCTGAACGTGCTCAGGGGGGACATGAGTATTGTGGGACCTAGACCTTCCGTATACTACGAACGCGAGAGTTACAAGCCTTGGCACCATCAGCGCCTAAATGTGAAGCCCGGTCTAACCGGTATGTGGCAGGTCTACGGTCGAGGGTGGACCACGTTCGACGACATGACGCGTCTCGATATTCGGTACATTCGAAGCTGGTCACTTCTACTCGATTTGAAACTGATCCTCTTCACGGCCCCAGCGGTCCTCAGCAGGCGAGGCGCCTCCTAACCGCCGTCGCTGTTGTTTGGCTACTACACCTTAAGAAACGTAAAGACACAATCGGCGCAAGCTCGCCCGAACAATCGAGCGCGGGTCCCCGTCCGCCCTGGGAACCCGATCGATGGCGGTTTGCTTCCGCACATGGATCACAGAAAGCTGGTGTTTGAATGAACGTCGCAGTCGTGGGATGTGGTTATTGGGGTCCCAACCTGGTCCGCAACTTCTCGGCGCTGCCCGAGTGCCAGACAATTACCTGTTGTGATAGCGACGAAGAAAAGCTACAGCGCGTGAAACGGTTACACCGGCATGTGACCACCACAAAGCGTTTCCAAGACGTGGTCAACAGCGTCGATATCGATGCGGTTGCCATCGCAACTCCTGTTGCTACACATTATTCGCTCGTGCGGGAATGTTTGTTGGCCGGAAAACATGTGCTAGTTGAGAAGCCAATGGCGGCTTCCAGCCAGGAGAGTTGGGAACTCACGGACTTGGCTGAAAAGATGGATCGTGTGCTCATGGTAGGTCACACGTTTGAGTACTCGGTCGCCGTCAACAAGGTACGGGAGATCATAGCCGGCGGGGAGCTTGGCAACATCATGTATTTGAGTTCCCAACGTTTGAATCTCGGTCCATACAGGAACGATGTTAATGTGGTGTGGGATCTTGCCGCCCACGACGTGTCCATCGCACTCTTTCTCACCGGTAAAAGGCCGATCGGCGCCAATGCGCAGGCACAGGCATTTCTGAGAAGAGGTAACGAAGATATTTCCACTGCAACATTACACTTTGAGGACGGTGTCGTTGCGCTACTCAACGACAGTTGGTTGGATCCTCATAAAGTCCGTCGCACCACCGTTGTCGGAACACAAAAAATGCTGGTGTACGATGATGTGAGTCTTCACGAAAAGATCAAGATCTTCGACAAAGGGATTGACGCTCCAGCGGAGTATGAGACGTTCGCCGACTTTCACCTTTCCTACCGCTACGGTGACATTCATGCTCCTCGAATCGAAGAACAAGAACCGCTCAAGATTCAGTGTTCGCACTTCGTAGAGTGTATTCTGAACCGAAGTACGCCGGCCACACCGGGAGCCTCTGGCGCAACGGTAGTCACCGTACTCGAAGCAATGACGAAGTCCATCAGTCAAAACGGTGCGTACGTACCAATCGAATATCGCGACAGTCACTCAGGTAATTCAAAGCCGAACCAACGACAGGAACGTACTGCCCGTAGCACTGCATCCAAATGAGGAGAGAGCACAACGGTGTGCACTTGCTCGGCGATTCATGCGTGTTATGTCAGATTCCGAGATGACCGACAACGCCGGAATAGATGAAGACGTTGTCCTGGGGTATCTACCGAGCGGAAAGGCAGACGCGACCGCGTTGAAGATGGGACCCGGAGGACGAGTCCGGTCCGGAACGGTGTTGTACGCTGGGGCGTCCATCGGTGCGAACTTGGAGACGGGCCATCACACTGTCATCCGTGAACGAAACACCATAGGCGATGATGTATGCATTTGGAGTAACACCGTCATCGACTATGGTTGCACTATTGGGAATCGAGTCAAGATTCATTGCAACGTCTACATCCCGCAATTCACAACCATTGCAGACGACGTATTCATAGCGCCAGGTTGCACATTCGCAAACGATGTGTATCCCGGTTGTCCGGATTCCAAGACGACGATGAGGGGACCCCGGATCGGCCGCGGTGTGCAAATCGGCGTCAACGTGACCATTCTTCCGCGAGTAACCATCGGTGAGTACAGCCTGATAGGCTCGGGCAGTGTCGTCACCAACGACATAGCGCCGCGCAGCGTCGTGTGGGGAAATCCCGCCCGCGTACAGAAACACATCGATGACTTGAATTGTTGCTCGGGCGACCCCGCGTGTGTTTACTCCCGTCATTCCAAACAAGCGTCAGAATAGAACCGTGACTATTGCTTTCGTCGATCTCGCAACTCAACATGCGCAGGTCAAGACCGAGATTGTGGATGCAGTTCAGAGGGTATTGAACACCGGCCAATTTATCCTCGGAGGAGAGCTGCAGGCATTTGAGGAAGAATTCGCTGAATATTGCGGCACCCGTCATTGTGTGGGTGTGGGAAGTGGAACGGACGCACTGCATCTCGCGCTACGTGCGTTCGGAGTCGGTCCTGGTGATGAGGTCATTACGGCCGCAAACACGTTCATCGCGACCGCGTTCGCCATCTGCCATGCCGGGGCGACGCCTGTTCTCGTAGACATCGAAGCCGATGGCAACAACATGGACGTTCGCCAGCTCGAACGCGCCATCACCCCAAAAACAAAGGCCGTCATCCCGGTTCACCTCTTTGGGCAACCGGCAAACATGGACGCGATCCGGGAAATCGCTGGCGAACACGGCCTCATCGTGGTCGAAGATGCATGCCAGGCCCATGGCGCCCTATATAGAGGAATACGCATCGGGTCCCTGGGCGACGCTGCTTGCTTCAGCTTCTATCCGGCAAAAAACCTGGGAGCCCTTGGCGACGGGGGCGCGATTGTGACAAATAACGATCAGGTGGCCGAACAGGCGAGGATTCTGCGAAACTGCGGTCAAAGTATCAAAAATCAGCACCCGGTAGTTGGCTTCAATAGTCGCCTTGATACGCTGCAAGCAGCCGTTCTTCGGATCAAACTGCGCCACCTGGATACGTGGAATAAGCAAAGACGCAACGCCGCAGCCCTGTACAACAAACTTCTCGCCGATTCAGGAATCGGACTCCCACACGAACAACAGGGAACCGAGCACGTATACCACCTTTTTGTGATTCAGCATGATCGGCGTGATGAACTGCATTCGTACCTCAGTTCACACGATATTGCGTGCGGCACGCACTACCCCATGGCGATACACGAACAACCGCCGTTTGCCAACGTGACGACGGTACCGGATGGAGCACCCCTTGCCATCGCCCGATCCCGTAGAATCTTGTCGCTGCCGATGTCGCCGGATATCACCGAAGAGGCCATTCACGAAGTTGCATCCGCGATTAAGAGTTTTTTGTCCACGTCGTGACGTTGTAACCTCGTTCGGAACAATCCCCGACGGGCCTATCGTCAGCCGAACCCCATAACGCGGTTGTCCTCCGGTGCGCAAGAAAGCCGTAGTTCTGATAGTGCCCGCGAGTCTTTTCTTTCTGCCGGCCTTGTACCGCCTGATCGAACTGCGCGCCGCCGGAGGCGTCCGCACGATCGATCTTGTGTGGCTATTCGCCGGTGGCCTTATCTCAGGCGTACTTTTCGCTGATGGGTGGAAGGGCTGGCGCCAGAGCCGTGGGTAGCGGGCCCCCCACACGTGAGAAAACGTGAGATCCATCAGACAGAGCGATGATACATCACGGTATCTCCATAGTGTCGTGGTGAGCGTGGTGAGCAGAGCCTCAATCCGCTGACGGTGTGTGTAGTCCAACGCCCTGACCATCCCCCGTGTAACCAAAAGCGTTAGGCGGAAGGCTGGCTCGTCTTCTCAGAAACCTGATTCATCCACCGGTCCGCATCCGGTCCAGCCAAGATGTCACTCAGAACAACTCAACCTGGGCCTGATGCCCCGGTGATCGCGCGAGTCTCGCGTCGCGTGTAACGAGTGGCGCATCAAGCGCTTCTGCCAGCGCTACGTACACGGCGTCGT
>JAZDDC010000055.1:0-3560 GCA_036679565.1 Gemmatimonadota bacterium | reverse complement strand
ATGGGGTACTCGAATTTCACTTCCGGACCGACCGCCACTTCGGCATTCACCGTGAACGGAATTTCCGTTGGGTCGGAGCCGTCTATGGGAACCGACCAGATTCCGCCACCGTAGGACATCACCACCGCGCGAGAATCCGGCGTGAAAGAATAACCCGGCAACACATCCATGCTTGCCCGCGATTCTTGCTCGTCGCGTTGAATGGGGTATGCCAACCACCGTTCCTCACCGGTCGCCAATTCCCGGAGGATGAGCCCCGTCTCCGTGTCCTGGCGGGTGCCGTACGTTAGCCATTGACCATCGGGCGAAAGGGCCGGTCGGAAGGCCGAGCCGTAGCTGGTACTCAGGGAGGATTGCGTTGTAACTCCACGCACCAAAACGCTGTCCGTACCAGACGTACCGTCCGTCATTTCCAAACGCGGCGCCCATCATGCGGAGGCCGCCGGGGCCGGGTGTCATCTCGATACCCGTCCCGCCCCGCGAGTGATACAGCCACAGCTTCTCGAGACCCCTTAGAGGGAACGCTCGGGACACGACGATGTAGTCGCCGTCCGGCGTCCACTCCGGGGACATGTAGACGCTCGCGACGTCTGAGGTCACCGGTCGGACGTCGCTGCCGTCCGAGGCCATCAGCCACACGTTGTTGTCTCCGCTACGATCGGAGACGAACACGACCTGCTCGCCGTCCGGCGAGAAGCGAGGCTGCATGTCGTGAGCCATGCCGTGGGTCAGTCGTGTCGCTGTCCCTCCGGTGATCGGCATGGTGTAGATGTCGCCCAACATGTCGAAGAGGATCTGCTGCCCATCCGGACTTACATCCAGTGACAGCCAGGTGCCTTCCGATGTCGTGAATCGGGCCCATCGGGCGGGCTCGAGTGGAAGCCCCTCGTTGTCTCCTTGCTGAGCTTGGAGAGCGCCTATCGGCGCAAATGCGAGGAGCGCGAAAAGGGCGGCATATCCAGTGCCGCAGCGTGGATCCAAATGCATACGATTGCTCCAGAGCGTGGTGAGTGTGACGATGCAGTTTGTAACAGTGTTCCCAGCTGGTTACACAGATATAATGAATATAAACGGATACATAATGTAAGCCCGTGTACCAGTGATATGATGCTCAAAACGTCCGGAACGTTGCGGTGCTATGACCGCATCGAATTCACGGAATCGCCGACAAGATCGGCGAAACGGGAAGGGTAAACGCTTGCTGGCCGGCTAGGCGGATTCACCGGGACAATGATCATAACGTTCTCTCCAGACCCGTGTGCCGTCGTCGGCAATGTCCGGAAGCGTATCGATCACGGCAACCAGTTCGCAGTGCAGCAAGTCGGCCCACCGTCGGGTGGATCCCCGCGTGCCTTCCCAACTTACAAACCGATCAGCAGTGCCGTTAACAAACATCGCCGACACCGGTTGCACGTCTGTTGTTTGACATCTGGCGACATGACGGTTTCTCAGCCGCGCACCCACGGCGACCACTGCCGTGATCGTTTCTTGAAGTTCACATCCGAGGGATAGAACCAACGATCCTCCGTTCGAAAAACCGACCGCGAAGATCCGTTCTTTGTCGATAACATAATTCACGTTTAGATCAGTGATCATGTGGCGAACGAATGTGATGTCGTTGACAGACCCTGGTTGGGATCCGGTTCGCCACGCACGTTGGAATCCCTGTGGGTACACCACGAGGAAACCGTCCCGCTCTCCGACCAGATCGAGCCGCGACAAACGTTCGATGGTGTACCCGGTTTGATTGTACCCGTGAAATACTAAGAGGACGGGTGTGGGTTGTGAGTGGTCGTACGAGGATGGTGCGCGAACACGATAAGTTCTTTTGATACCATCCACCTCGATTTCGTGTCGCGTCGCCGAATCCAAGATCGGTGTCAGTGCGACCAAACCGAGGAACGACAAGGAAATAATTAAACCGGGAAGACACAGCAGCTTGCCGCGGTGGATGGCGTCTTTTCTAAACGCGAGCCACGTGGCATAACCGGAAGCGATTGTTGCGGCGACGAGGGCTGCCGGCATCACGAACGGCGGATAGAGATTGCCCCACGCGCTTATGCCGAGCAACAAAAAACCTATCCATATCCAACGATTTCGTCTGAGTTTCCGCATACCGCTCCCGATTCCCAATATCAGTCTCGGTCTATGAGGTGCCATTAATAAGGACTAGGGCTTGTCGCCGACGCCGTGCAAGGCGCCGAAGGGCGATCCGGGTTACGAACACCGCGACCCTTAGGTGCGACCAGGGTCCGTGACGCGACAACGGATTCTTACGGCCGAATTATGGCAGTGACGCGGCCGTTTCGTTGAACCACGACGATCGGTAGTGTGAGGACGTCCCTCGCAAGATGAATGCGCCCGGGAGACGCCTGAAGACCTTGCGCCGTTGCTGCAGAATTAAACGGCAATGAAAAGTCGTCCGCACCGAAAAGGGTGACCAGATATCCGAGATCGGCAAGTGATTGCACGGTCACGGCGCTAAGCGGATTGGTGCCGGGGTCAATGAACCCAGTCATGTTTTCATTGGTCATCGTTTCCTCACGCCAATGTGAGTCCCGTGTTCCCGGCCCACCCCGCGTGTTTTCGACCGGAACTTTTGACTCCGGAAACCCACCGCCACCGATGGAGTCGAATGCCGCGATGGCCAGTGACCCCGTGAAATGCGTATCGGCGCCGGCACTCCCGGGCAATGACGGGTTTGCCAGAAACCCCAGAGTATCCCAGAGAGTGCCGATACCGAGTATATGTCCCATCTCATGAAGGGCTACATCGTCCAAGACCCCACCGTTGTCCAAATTGTCGATATCCTGAGCGTCGAATGTCATCGCACCCAGCACTGGGAGCAGTCCAGGGTCTCTGGTAACGCACGGGCCCGCTTGTGCCACTGTGCCACCGATGCCGTCGATGTTGCGAACAAAGACCAGGATTCGCAGATCGTCGATGGTATCGACGATTTCATCGTGTTGGCCTCCACACGATGCGGCCGGAATCGGATTGGCGGCGAAGGACATATCGGGCAGGTCACCCACGATCACTGATCGCCATTTGATAACCGCTTTGTTGAGCGCGTCGGTGAGGTTTGTGCCGCCACCGCCTTCGCGCACAATTTGTATGTCGAACACGGCGGTCAATGCGGTCGCGTTGATGATTGCATTCGCGCCGGCTGGGATCGAGGCGTCTAGGGTGTTGGCACCCGGAGTTGGCCCTAACAACCACGTACCGGGACTCGAAACTCCAGCTGAGTCACTGATGACGACTGAATCAGTAATTGACCCGTTGCCACTTGTGATGACAAAGGTGACAGCAACGTTTGGTACCGCGTTTGCAAACTGATCCGTGACACGCACGGCCGGCGACGTCAGAACAGGTGCGTCGATCTGGCCGAATTGGTTGTTTCCCCCGATAACGACAACTGCGGACGGCCCCGAGCCGGCCACCATCACGTTTTTCGGACTCGGTCTGATCGGCCTAGGTGCGCTCCGGCGCCGTGCCGGCCGCAAGACCGCCGCCTGAATTACACTCGCCAAGCGAAATGCACGGGGCGGTCGAAAGGCCGC
>JAZDDC010000549.1:0-8086 GCA_036679565.1 Gemmatimonadota bacterium | reverse complement strand
GATGGGTTGATCTCCAAAAGTTCTCGATAGATGGCTACGCAACGTTCGATTTCCCCCGACGCCCCGGCGTGGCGCGCGGCGTTGAACAAAAGCTCTTGTGCGGTTGGATCTGGGCTTTCGGTGATGATGGGCTTGAGATCCGCGGCTGCTTCCAATCGAATCGTTTCGTGCCCCGATGAATTCCGGTCGGTAGATGAGAGGATGTCTTCGTAGCGGCGTGCTACGGATCGTTGGTGGATTCGTTGTTCACGAGAGCGACGCCGATGCCGTCGCTTGGTTTCGGAACGTCTCATGTGGTCTCCGCGTCGATCGGTGTCGTCTCTTCAACAATCCACCGGATGTAGGCCGGCAGGGCGATCATGGCCGGTACCGCGATCAACTCCGGGATGTCATAGGGGTGTTTTTGTTGTACTTCTGCCAAAAGCTCGTCCCATCGACCATAGCGCGACTTGAGTATGACGAGCGCCTCCGCTCCGCTGATAACTTCACCGTTCCACCGGTACACGGACCGCGCGCCAGGGATAATCGTGCCACAGGCGATCAATCGGCACGTAACCAAATGTTGTACGAGCGATTGCGCGTCCGATTCGTTGGCGAGCGTGGTATAAACCAAAAGTGGGAGATCGTCTTCGGGATGTGGCATCGATTTTGGGGAGGCGACGTTAACCGAAAACGCGAATGCACAAAGTACCTACCACACAGGTTGTCGGCAAGAAACGTGTGCTGTGAGTTGACCCCGGTCCGGCGCCTCGTCTAGCTTTAAAGGCTATGTCGCAAGATATGTTAATTGTTCGTGGTGCCCGGGTTCACAACCTCAAAGATATTACTGTCCACATCCCACGGAACCGATTCACCGTTATCACCGGTCTTTCGGGTTCTGGAAAATCATCGTTGGCGTTCGACACCATCTACGCCGAAGGACAACGCCGGTACGTAGAGTCGCTTTCCGCGTACGCCCGGCAATTTCTGGGTTTGATGGAGAAACCCGATGTCGATGCCATAGAGGGCCTGTCTCCCGCCATCTCGATCGAGCAGAAAACGGCCGGACACAACCCTCGGTCGACTGTCGGAACGGTCACCGAGATCTATGACTATCTGCGGCTTCTTTGGGCGCGAGCGGGAACACCGTTGTGCCCCAACGATGGTGAGCCCATAGCCCGGCAGAGCGCGTCACAGATTACGGACACGGTGAGCCATTTACCGGAGGGGACCAGAGTCGAGGTGGTGGCTCCCTTGGTTCGAGGTCGCAAAGGCGAGTTTCGAGACCTATTTGAGGGTGCACTCCGACAAGGGTTCGTTCGTGTTCGCATAGACGGAGAGATCTACGAACTTGCCGATCCGCCGAAGTTGAATCGCCGTCAGGCTCACGATATTGGATTGATTGTGGATCGATTGGTGATTCGTCATTCCGATCGAAATCGGTTGCACGATTCGATAGAAACCGCCTTGAGGCAAGCCGAGGGTCTTGTTGAAGTTGTGCGTTACGGAAAGGGCGGTCGGGGCCCTGGCAAAAGCTCGACATATTCCGAGCAATTCTCCTGCGCCAAGTGTGGGTATTCGCTGGCTGAACTCGAGCCGCGGCAATTTTCGTTCAACTCACCATTCGGCGCTTGTGAGGAATGTGGTGGACTCGGTGTTCAGCGGGTGGTGAGTCCCGAACTCGTGTTGGCTGATCCGAGCCTTTCCATCCTCGAGGGCGTTGTCATTCCCTGGGGCGAACCGGCTGGGTACTTGAAATCGAATGTATTGCCCGCGTTGTCTAAAGCACTCGGCTTCGATCCCAGGGCGCCCTGGCGTAGCTATTCAAAGAAAATCCAACGCCAGTTGATGGACGGCGCGCCAGGGCTCAAAGTCAAATTCAAATACGGTGGTGGTGCCTCTCGGAGTAGCTATACGGCGGGTTGGGAGGGGATTGTGGCCAATGTGGGACGACGCCATGTCGATACGAGTTCGGACACAATTCGGTCGCAGATGGAGGCGTTCATGGTCGAACGGCCATGCGGAGTCTGTGAAGGTCGTCGTCTTAGGGCTGACAGCCTCAGTGTGATGGTTGGTGGGGCATCCATTGGAGAGGTCGTCGAACGATCGGTCGAATCTGCGCTGGAGTTCTTTAGTTCCGTTCC
Organism: Gemmatimonadota bacterium; assembly: GCA_036679565.1. Classification (GTDB taxonomy): domain Bacteria; phylum Gemmatimonadota; class Gemmatimonadetes; order Gemmatimonadales; family GWC2-71-9; genus JAZDDC01. Next base: position 5,963 of record JAZDDC010000549.1, on the reverse strand, counting down.
GCTTCGGTCGCGCGAATCTGCTGGGCTCGACCCCGAAGTAGCGGGCCCTATCCTGAAAGAAGTCACCGAACGACTTGGCTTTCTCCTAGACGTCGGTTTGGGGTATCTGACTCTTGGCCGGGCGGCGAATTCGCTGTCGGGTGGAGAAGCCCAAAGAATCCGTCTTGCCACCCAAATCGGAAGCCGACTCGTTGGCGTTTTATATATTCTGGATGAACCGTCCATAGGACTCCACCCGCGTGACAACCACCGACTGCTCGCCACCCTCACCGGTCTTCGTGATCTCGGCAACACGGTCATTGTCGTGGAACACGATGAGGAAACAATTCGCGCGGCGGATCATGTGGTGGACTTGGGGCCGCGCGCGGGACGCGATGGGGGAGAAATCATCGCGGTGGGTCACGTGGATGAGATCGAAGCTCATCCCACGTCGTTGACCGGTCGTTATCTCCGTGGCGAACTGCGAATCGCCGTTCCATCTGTCAGAAGGCCACTGAATCCCAGGCAACGCTTGGTGGTCAAGGGCGCGAAACAACACAATCTCAAGAACATCGCGGTCGAATTCCCTCTCGGCGCGTTTATCGCAGTCACCGGTGTGTCGGGGTCGGGGAAATCGACACTCGTTACGGACATCCTGTATCGTGCGCTCGCCAAACATTTGTATCGAAGCAAACACGTTCCCGGTCTGCATGAACGTATTACCGGTTTGAGTTACCTGGACAAGGTGCTGGAAATCGACCAGAGTCCCATCGGGAGAACCCCTCGTTCCAACCCCGCCACCTACACCGGGTTATTCACCCCGATTCGCGAACTCTTCTCACAGCTCAACGAATCGCAAATTCGTGGCTACGGTCCGGGGCGTTTTTCGTTCAATGTGAAGGGTGGACGCTGTGAATCTTGTGAGGGCGATGGGTTAGTAAAGATTGAAATGCATTTTTTACCCGATGTTTATGTCTTGTGTGACGTGTGCAAGGGACGGCGTTACAATCGGGAGACGCTGGACGTTCGGTATAGGGGTAAGTCTATCGCCGACGTGTTGGATTTGACGGTTGCCGATGGGTTAGAGTTTTTTGAAGCACAGCCCCGCATACGCGCAAAGCTGGAGATCCTCAACGACGTAGGACTTGGTTATCTACGTTTGGCGAGATACCGGTCGGACGGTGTACATCTTGGATGAACCAACCACGGGGCTCCATTTTGAAGATGTGCGGCTCTTGCTGGAGGTGTTGCATCGTTTGGTTGATCGAGGCAACACGGTTGTCCTGATCGAACACAATCTGGACGTTATCAAAACCGCCGATTGGGTGATTGATCTCGGTCCCGAGGGTGGGCAGCGGGGTGGGAACGTCGTTTGTGCGGGACGCCCCGAAGAGGTCGCGGCCGTGGCGGAGTCGCACACGGGTCGGTTTCTTGCTACCGTACTCAATGGCGGGTAGCATCCTCGTGACGCAGCAGCGGTGACACTATTACGTTTGGTACCCGTACGGAGCACCGATCCTGCGCGGCCTTGCGCCGCGTGTCGGCGGAACTTCGGCGCCAGCTTTGGCGTCGTCATCTAACGGTGGTATGGACATAGAAGGCGTACTCGCGGTGACGTTCATATTTGGGGGGGGGTCGGTTTTTCTCCTCGCCATCTCGCCGATTGGTCGGGCCATTGCCGATCGAATCCGAGGGCGTGGTGGCGTGTCGGATCAGCGGGTCCACGTCCTCCAGGAAAATCAGGACGCCTTGATGGACGAGATGGACGCCGTCCGGTCTGAGGTTGTAGATATACAGGAGCGGCTCGATTTTGCCGAGCGTCTGCTAGCTCGGGGTAAAGAAACGAGTGTTTCCACGCCCTCCAGTGACGTTCAAGATTGAAACATTCATCGGCCGGAGACAGTAAGGGTTAGTAGGACCGGAGTCGGATCACGCGGCCGATGCGTTCGCCCCTGAAACACATTACCCTACGGGGTGTGTGGGCGTCCTCGAGTCGCGGGCGGTTTAACCGATGTCCGGGTTGTTTTTCGACGGACCGACGCGCGCGGAGTTGCGGAATTTGTCGGCGGGTGGGTTCGGGCCGTCGTCCTCGTAGCGTATTGGGAGTACATCATGGCAACAGTCGAAGACGTCCAGGCATATCTGGAGCGGTTAGATGGCGGCGTCTCAGCGCATGAGTTGGAGCCGGGTTTATGGATGTTATCCTCCGACCACGGCGGTGCCCAGATCGTGGTCAACTTTGCGCCGCCAGTCGTGGTGTTGCGGGTCAACGTCATGGAGCTACCGCAGGATGCGTCGCAGGGCAACGCGCTCATGAAGAAGTTGCTCGAACTCAACGCCAAGGAACTGCTTCATGGTTCCTATGGCATCGAGGAGTCGCGGGTCGTGCTCACGGAGGCTCTGCAGATCGAGAACCTGGATTTCAGCGAACTCCAGGCGAGTGTCGAGTCGATCACTCTGGCCCTTGGGTCTCACCTCGCCGCGCTGGCGTCTTACAAGGAGTAATGCGGAATGGGGATCTTTGACCGTTTAGGGACTCTTCTTAAGTCCAACATCAACGATCTAATCAGCCGCGCTGAGGACCCGGAAAAGGTGCTCAACCAGCTGATTACGGATATGCGCGGGCAGTTGACCAAGGCCAAGCAAGAAGTTGCGTCGGCCATTGCGGATGAGAAGAAGCTCCACGCACAGGTAGAAAAGGAAAAGCAGCAGTCTGAGGATTGGGAACGGAAGGCAATGCTGGCGGTCGAACAAAGCCGCGACGACCTGGCCAAGCAGGCGCTGATGCGGCACAGCGAGCACGTCCAGCATGCGCAGTCGCTCCACGAAACCTGGGTCCGCCACAAGCAGGAAACCGACGCGCTCAAAGGCTCCCTACGCAGTCTCAATGACAAGATTGAGGAGGCGAAGCGTAAGAAAAACCTACTCATCGCACGGCAAAAACGTGCGGAGGCTCAGGAACGAATCCACCGGACGATGTCCTCGATGTCGGATAAGAGTGCGTTCGAGAACTTCGAACGGATGGCCTCGAAGATCGAAGAGACTGAACGCAAGGCGCTTGCGTCCGCGGAATTGAATGAGGAGTTGGAAGGGGATGACCTTTCTCGCCAATTCGACGCATTGGAATACCACGGCACCAGCGATAACCAATTGCTGGAACTCAAGAAAAAAATGGGCATGTTAGGTGCGGGTAAGGATGATCCGTTGCAACTCACCGACGGGGACGAGGCAACGGACGCCGAGGTCCTAGACGACAACGCTGGGGATCAAGCAACGTAATGTATGAGCCCGGTGGGGCGAAGTTGGGTGTTGTTCTTATCGCCCTCTTCGTCTCTGCATTGCTCCTGTATTTGGTTGGTAGCATCGCCGAGGTCGTCCTACTGCTGTTCATTTCGGCTATCCTCGGCACCTTCTTCACGGCGTTCACAGACCTTATCGTGCGCTACGTCCGCTTACCGCGGGCGTTAGCGTTGCCGGTCGCCACAATCACAACACTTGTCAGTATTGTCGGTATTGGCGCACTCGTGTTGCCACCCGTCATCGTGCAAACGGAAGGATTCCTGTCGGCTCTCCCTGAGTTGGGTGCCAAGCTCGAGTCGCTCATTGAGAGTATCAGCCTCCGCTACCCCGGATTGGCATTGCCTCAAACCGGTGGCGAAAGCACACTCGTCCAACGCATCATGGGAGAGGCTGCTGGGCGAATGGGTTCTTCCATGTTCCCCTACATAACAAAGGGTGGCAAAGCCGTCATCGAAGCGTTCAGCGTGCTGGCAATGGCGATTTACTTTGCGCGGGATCCCGCAAGTTACCGTGAAGGCATTATTGCCCTCGTGCCACCAAAGGCGCGACACATCGCCCGCCGTACACTCACCGACCTCAACGATACGATTCGCGCGTGGATCAGTGGGATGCTACTCGCAATGGTTTTTCTTGCCATTGTGACGGCGTTGGGACTCTGGATTCTGGGTGTGCCGTATCCCCTGGCGTTTGGTGTTTTCACGGGCGCGGTCGCCGTCGTCCCATTTTTTGGAACTATTATTTCAACACTGTTGCCTGCGACCTTTGTTTTGGCGACAGGCAGCGTTGGTAAGGCCCTCGCCGTTGTTGTGTTGGGTGTCGTGATTCACATTGTGGAAGCCAACGTGGTTTATCCGATGATCTTCCACGTCCGCATCAAACTGCCGCCGGCCATGACGATCCTTGCAGTTCTTGCCACCGCCAGTGTTTTGGGTTGGTTGGGTCTCGTCGTCGCCGTGCCGCTCCTGGCGGCGCTTATCGTCGTGGTGCGTCATGTTTTGGTGGGGCAGATCTATGGTGACACACCGGCCGGCGCGCGTGTGTCCGCGGTCCTGGTTCCCACGCAGGAGTTCCGACAGTCCCTCGGCATGCGCCGTTAATGGCGTTGCGACTCTTCAATACCATGACGCGAAAGCTCGAAGCGTTCGAGCCACTGGCGCCGCCGCGTGTCACTTTGTACACCTGTGGACCCACGGTATACAACTACGCGCACATCGGGAACTTCCGTACGTTTCTTTTTGAGGATTTGCTGAGACGGTATCTCGAATACGCGGGATACGATGTCTTCCATATAATGAATTTGACTGATGTCGATGATCGGACTATACGAACGGCCGTTGAAAAAGGAACGTCGCTGACGGAGCACACGCGGCCGTTCATCGATGCGTTTCACGACGATGTCAAATACTTGCGGATGGAACCTGCTCATGCGTACCCGCGGGCCACGGAGTACGTCGCACCGATGGTTGCACTTGTACAGAGTTTGCTTGATAACAAGAACGCCTATCGTGGCGATGACGGATCGGTGTATTTCTCCGTCGATTCCTTCAAGGGTTACGGCCGACTCTCTCAATTGGAGCGGCGCGAATTGAAAAGTGGCGCACGGGTATCGTCAGACGAATATGATAAAGACGACGTGCGGGATTTCGCGCTCTGGAAGTCCTCGGATCCGTCGGCGGAAGCCGTAGGCGCGGCATGGGATGCGCCGTTTGGCCGGGGGCGACCGGGGTGGCACTTGGAATGCTCCACCATGGCTCTCGCCGAGGTCCGCAATCGATACGGCGTTGAGACAGTCGATATCCATGCCGGCGGTGTCGATCTCATTTTCCCTCACCATGAAAACGAAATCGCGCAGTCCGAAGCCGTTACCGGTCAGCCGTTTGCACGTTATTGGCTGCATGGTGAGTTCCTCACCGTCGCCGGCACGAGGATGGGAAAACGCCACGGCAACTTCCTGACCCCTCAGGACATGCGGGACGCCGGCGTGGATGCCGCCACGGTGCGCATGCTCTTCTGGGGTACGCACTACCGCCAACGGCTAAATTTTACCGACGCACTCCTCGAGGCGGCGAAAGTAAGTGTAGATCGGCTTGGTGATTTCCGGGACCGTTTGGTCGAGAACAGCGACGACGGTGGGTCCTCTGACGTTCCGCGGCAGGCGGAGCAGTTCCAGAGCGAATTCACCGTGGCAATGGATGATGATCTCAATGCGCCGCGGGCCAAAGCCGCCGTCTTTGATTTCATGAAATCGGCGAATCGTGCGCTCGACGCGGGCGAGTGGTCGCGTGAGCAGGCCGGCACCGCGCTCGGAGTTTTTGACCGGGTTTTGGAGGTCCTGCAGGTTCTTCCGACCCCCAAAGAAGTCGATGATGGGTTTGCGCTTTGGGTTGAAACCTTGGTTGGCGAACGCGAAGAGGCCCGTGCCACGCGGGATTTTACCAAAGCCGACGACATCCGAGGCCAGCTCATCGCCAAGGGTGTTGAGGTGGAGGATACGCCGGCGGGTCCCCGCTGGAAGGTACGTTCGGACTAGTCGCTCCCCCCTCGATCCCCACACGGCGTTGACGCTCCCAGTGGCCTTGATTATCCTAAGGGTCTGTAAAAAATGGGCTTCCGCTGACGTAGCTCAATTGGCAGAGCAGCTGATTTGTAATCAGCAGGTTAAGGGTTCGAGTCCCTTCGTCAGC
>JAZDDC010000548.1:0-2511 GCA_036679565.1 Gemmatimonadota bacterium | reverse complement strand
TTGCTGCCCCACGGGACGAGAGTTAGATGACGTGTGCTGGTGCACCGAGGTTGGTAGCCCGGGTGTGCGCCGCGCTCGGCGGCGGCTCGGGAATGTCTCGCAACATCTGTTGGATGAATCGCTCGCGGTCCTCGATCGCAAACACGCGATTGTATTTGCGCTCAAAACCAATCGTAGAGACCGGGTTGCCAGCGCGTCGGTACATCTCGACGTCGCCCACTGGATCAACAACCGCGGATACGCCCTTTCCGCCGCAGCCAGTTAAAAACGACGCAGCAATGGCGGGGTCCGTGTGAAGGAACTGTCTGGATATCACTGTGGAGATTCAGCGTGCGGCGACGCACCTGCCGAAGAAGTCGCGAGAGGAAGACCAAGCGACGTCCAATCCGGAAGCCCCACAGTGAGTCGGCGTGCGCGATAACCGGCGGCCTTCAGAACCCTCACCGCATCGACGGAGAAGAGACAAAAGGGCCCGCGACAATACGCGACGATCTCTCGATCCCGCGGTAAAGCGTGCAAACGCCGCTCAAGTTCATGTGGTGGGATGTTGATTGCACCAGGAAGATGCCCTGCCTCGTACTCCGGTTCGGGCCGGACATCAATGACGAGCACATCGTCCTCGTGGAGCCGCCGCCGCAGTTCCGCGGGACTTACCGGTTCCAACTCCCCGGGGGTCTCGTAGTACAACCGTACCAGACGATCGACCTCAGCAATTTGTTCTTTCCCCACCCGCTGGAGCACGCGAAACAGTTCAAAAATTCCGGCACTCGCGAGCCGGTAATAGATGTGTTGCCCCTCGCGCTGCCGCTCAACAACCCGCGCGGCATGCAATACTCTATAGATTATTAGAATATTGTCAAGCCGTTGTCTGACCTACAACCATCGTCCGCCGCGGTGGACTGCTCAACCACATCGAGTTGGCGAAAGGATCGTATTAATGAATACGCGGGCCGCATCCGATTTCACCCGAAGAGAGTTGTTGAGCCTCGGTACTCCACTCCTCTTTGCCACCAGCAACCCCTCCACGCCTAGCCAACGGATTAGCGGGCGGTCAAAGCCGCAGTACGACTTTGTCCTTGAGTTTGATCCCATGTGGAAGCGTACCCGGGTCTATACACTCGAAGTCGCAGCCGCCATGCCTGAAGATCGATACACGTATCGGCCGGTCCCCGAGGTCCGCACGTTCGCCGAGCAAGCACTCCATATCGCGGAAACCAACCATAGCTTCACGGACATCATCGTGGAACTACCCTCGAGGACCGACCGGACTTCACGACGGTAGGAAAGTCACGGAGTGAGATCATCGCCCTGATCGATAACTCGTTCGACATCGTCATTGATGTGCTGATTACGATGCGCCCGGAGGAACTCGAAGAGCGGGTTCGTTGGACACGACGAACTGGCGGCGAGTCCACACACTCGAAGCGCGGCATAGCCCTAACGATTTGGCACCATGTTACGCACCACCGCGCTCAACTTTCCTTGTATTTGCGGCTAAACGGAATCGACCCGCCCGGATATATGGACTAGCCAACGGCGGCGTGTTCCATCCGGTTTGATGGTCCCGCCAGGCCTTTGAAGAGGTGTTGATACCGGCACCACATATTCCCCCTTGAACGCAGAATCGCATTGACAATACAACACAGTTACACATAAACTGTGTAACATGTCCATGAAGAACATCACTCTAAGTGTCGAGGCTGAGGTCCTGGCCGCCGTACGTCGGTACGCGGCTGACCGCAACGCCTCGGTCAACGCCATCGTTCGCGATTTCCTCACTGGTCTCGCCGAACGTCACGACCGGGCTGGCAAAGCCCGCACGCGCATCCAACAATTGAGCGATCAATCCGAAGCGCGAATTGGACCACACCGATGGACTCGAGACGAACTGCATGAGCGTTGATTGTTTTCTCGACACGAACGTGCTCGTGTACGCAGCGGGGGGAAGAGACGGTGAAGAGTCGAAGCGCAACCGCGCCCTGCAACTGATTGCCGACCAGAGATTCGGGACGTCTGCGCAGGTCATGCAGGAATTCTACGTTACCGTAACCAGCAAATTTGCAGTTCCCATGTCGGCCGCACATGCACTGGAATGGATTGAAGAACTGGGGACATTTCCGTGTCTTGCCGTTGATATCGACCTGGTAAAAATCGCCGCCGAGCAGAGCATGCGATATCAAATATCCTATTGGGACGGCGCGATCGTGGCAGCGGCCGACGCTCTCGGAGCCAAAACACTATATAGCGAGGATTTAAATCACGGCCAGCAGTACGGGTCCGTTCAGGTCCGTAACCCGTTCCTCCCGGAATGATCATCGCAACAGGTTACAGAGCATCGCAGTTTTCTTGACTAGCTGTTAATAGAAACATAACCGCATCGTAATCTGACGAGCATAGACACACTTCGGCCGCTGGGCGATTTTGCGACTGTTCCCAACCGCTCGTACAATTTTTTTCGGAAATGGATCAAAGACATGCGAATATGTCGAATGGGCGTCGCGCTCATGCTTG